>JASGHU010000002.1:0-195488 GCA_047602265.1 Spongiibacteraceae bacterium
CGATTATTGATTAAAGTTGGAAAAAATCTCAAGAAGAAATTTTCTTTCAAATTGAACTCATTCCTATTTTTCTCATCGGTATTATTAGTCATGAATGAAAATATATTTTACGGAGATTAAAAAGATCCAACTTCTTGATACTTCATATTTACACTCCAAATATTTTAATCGTAGTTTCACGGTAGCTTTTCACAGAAAATCTGAGTATATTTTAAGACGCACCCTCTATAAGATTCGAACAACGAACAAAAGGGAGCAGTATTAGTTCAAAAGCCTTCCAATCCGAATATGACCCTTAAATGGGTGAAAAGACCCTCAGGCCCGATCATCAAAATGAGATTACTTTGTTTCATCCCTTAAGTAACTGAAACTTATCGATGCTATATTTTGAAAAAAAAATACGATATCAAAGGTATAAGTATAAGTTTTTACAGGGTGGGCCATAATTATTTGAACACAGTAATTCGTGGACTGTGAACCAAATTCTACACTGATCGGCTTGATATTTCTTACATAGTTTATTATTCCCTAACGAATATAATAATAATCGATTTTTGTTCTAAAATGACTCCTTTATCGCGAATACAGCCTTGAAGATGCCTCGGGGGTTCATCATTTATAGTAACGTATCGCAGCATCATTTTCTTCTGACGAGAAATCTTCACAGTCGAAGCGGTTGTTTATAGTCAAAACGATTACATTATTACCCGAGACATCTGAGCTATAAATTCCAATTGACGGATCATTGGAAGAAGCGGACACCCTCAGGCAATTCATATGTATGGGCGGCAGTGACCACCAAAAGCAAGCCTCCCATCGTTTTCGTGCCCTAAGGCATTAAGATCGATATGAATATATACCAAAATACCATCCTCGAATTCGCCTTTCTTTTCGGAACGAAACTTTACCCAAAATCCGGCTCCTTTTCTATCTGCAAGCTATAGTTCCGGTTTAAAAGGCAAAGATAAGCTATCTGTAGTGCAAAAAGCAATCTACCCACTTTTTCATTTATCAAGATTGTCTCTTACAGTCCTCACTTCTAATAGCATGAATATTCTGCATAGTAATTTGAAAACTCAAGTATCTTCTCATTCTCACAAAAATAATCAATTCTCTAATATCGGCCTTGATAAAATACCAGTACGAAATACCGAACAACCACCTCGATCGCCGTCGTCGGTGCATTCCCGAGGCATCTTCAAGGCTGTATTCGCGCGAAGGGAGTTCTTTTTGAAAAAAGTCGACTATTATTATATTCGTTAGGGAATGAATAAACTATGTAAGAAATATCAAGTCGATCAGTGTAGAATTTGGTTCACAGTCCACGAATTACTGTGTTCAAATAATTATGGCCCACTCTGTAAAGAAGGACGGTAAGATGTGCATTATGAAAATTTCTGAAGCATTCGTAAGAGTATCGAACCATGACAAAATCTGAGGAATACTGTAAACGTTGGTATAAAATAAATACAATATTAAACATTCTAAATGTTATAAGAGTCATGATAAATGGATTTTTCCATGATGAATTGGATAATTTTCACTCTCGAGTAATATTATAAAGCATCGTCAATATTAAAGCTGATTGGTGGGCCGAACAAATACTTGATTCCATATATCTATGCATATTCAGAAATCTCATATCAGCACTATTTCAGCGATGTGTCATTCATTAGAATCAGTCTATTCACGCAAAAGTTTCATTTGTACCTTTTAGGGACGACTTTAAAAACATTGATAAGTCTCGCGCTCACTTGAGGTGCGGGGCAATTGACTTTATATTGATGATCAGGACCTGAGAGTCGATTCATCCATATAGACCATATTCGGATAGAAGAACTTTTGCCCTAATGAAGCTCCCTTTTGCTCGTTGTTCGAGTCTCATAAAGAATGCATCATAGGATTGAATGTCAAGGATGGACCAAAGCCGTTATAAACAAAGGTCCGTCGATTTGACTGACTCCGAGATATGTTATGCAACTTTTTACGCTAATTCTCGTGATGTAGCTCATTTTTCACGTAGATGGTTACTGTAGCTACACGCTCCCTTTTAGAGCTTTTTTCGCATCTTATCAGAAGAAAATTCATAATTTTCTTATATCTGACCCAAATCGATCGGATTTTTGGGAAGGCCCGATCCAGAACGTTCCAAACCAAAAATCCATCCAAAGTTATAAATAAGTACTGTAAAAGGTCATTAGATATCGAATATCGATCTGACCCATTCAAGAACTCGACTATTTATGATAAAAATAAAAATTTCCCATTTCAGAATATGGCACAAGACAGGACTATTCTCTAAGCGAATTTAAAATTTTTTGAATAGGATGTTCTGGATCGCAGATGCCCCCCTTTTAGGCTATGGTGTCAGAAGGCATGATACAACTTTCACCTATGAACATATAGAGTTCATATCACCTCTGTAACCCATGAAACCGAGGTCGACTTTGGAATGAAAGTTGGTCGGCATGATGTCCTTTAGGCAATAAAAGTAAGAATAATTCCTTCTAACATCGTTTGTCTTATAAATCCATTGCAAGACGAAAATGATGCATACATGATACAAAAAAAATCAATTCTACTCAGCGAAAATTAGCCAGGTCCGCCCGGATCGGACCAATGTTTGCTGAGTAGCTCCAACAATGTTCTCAGAAATGTTATTCTTGCAATATGATGATCTCGCGGATCATACCTGTCTAACAAAAAAGGATAATTAAATTTGGCCAAGAAATAGCGGAGTTATAAGCAGTTCAACTTTACTTCGGCAAAAATTACTTTTTACACGCTCAGACTCATTCTTATAAAAAAAGTCCCGTTATTTTTCATTAATTTGGTACATTTCCATACAAAATTGAAAACTCTTTCAAATTAGCTCGTTTCCAGAGAGCGTATCTTCCCCTTGTTGCGATCAAAAACACGAAGAACTGACTTCGGGTCAAATCACTTTTGGATTTTTCAAATTTTCCCGTCTAATGTGCATTTGGAGCAAGTGATCATAGGTACATGAAATGAGCCCCATGTTCACAGATATCAACGCAGAAAGCATCGATTGATTTGGATAAGAAATAAGAAAGCTATGAATTTTTCCTACAAAAGGTTATTTGGAAAAAAAACTCTGCAAATGGGTTTAAGCTACATTGGTCCATCGTTGTTAAAGATTACGCAATGAGAATCAGCGCAAAAAAGTTGTGTAGTATATCTTAAAATCAGCCCAATCGACGGACCCTTGTTCCACACTACTTTGACTGATGCTGAGATTGATCCTTAAAATAGTTTTTCAAGTAAGGTACTCGCATAGGAATTATCAGATATGTATAAAGTTTGGTAGATATGATATTTCAAGACTCCTGATCACGAATATCATATCAAAAATTCGAACGATATTCAGTAGCTTTTAATTTTGAGTATAAAACTTTTACTTAAAATTTTTTGTAAGAAATTACTTTATGAGATTCTCGACGTTAATTTTGCGAATCTCTTATTTCTGCATTCATTCTGCTACTGGCTAACATTAGCAGATTAGAGGAGCTGAAGACAGATAATGTTTGATTAGAAGACGATTAGGGAAAAGAAGGTGTTTGCAACATTAATAGTGGAGAATAATTCCAAAATCCCGTTTCTCCCATCAAGAGTAAGCAAAATTAAGACGTTTCAACTCGAAATGGCAACTTCCCCGAGTGTGAATTGACATTTTTAAATATGATATTCGTGATCAGGAGCTTCGAAATACCTTACATACCAAGCTTCATCAAACTCTGAGAGTTCCTATGCCAATACCTCTCTTGTATGTACCAAATCATGAAAATGTACCCGAACCTGGAAAAATTAATCTAAGTGTTCTAAAAATCACAAAATGTTCTATGCTTGTCGTTTAAAAGTAATTAGCGTCAAATTGTACAAGAGATTATAAAACTTCCGAACATTCAGATCAAAACCATGCTTCTAAAGCCAATATCGCGTGTCAAACAAGGCCGATTTGGCTATCTTCTTTAATAAAAAAGCAGAATTGTGCTCATTTGAAAAAAATAGCTTTGGCTATTTGCTCGCTTTCTTCCAAGATCAGGAATGAAATCACTTCAAAGGAAATCATGTGAATCTCATTCATGCTAATGGAGCCACAAAATGAAAGAACGAAAAATTGTTAAGAAAATTGGAAAATCTGATGATGCCTTCTGAAAGCCGTAGCTTTGCACATAATCATTTTTAATAAATGCAAGCTCTGTCAGACTACAAAATATGGGGAATCTTATGGTGTAAATTCTATCACTGGGCCTTCACAAATCCAAACCCCACTCGCAGCCGCTACTTATTATGTGCATCAAATTGTGCAATAGTTGACAATTCAACACAAGCTATGAATCTGATCTTATTGCGATAGCTTAAAAGTCCACGACTACGATTTAATTTTCAACTTATACTATAGTAGTATAGTAAAAAGCAATTCAGCAGTCTACACATTCAGCTTTGCCCCAAGGCAATGCCAAAAAGTGCTAAAGTATAGTATTTTACCATATTGGCCATGATTTATACCCTTAGGATTGAATTTAGAGGGGTTGTCATAGTACATGATTTTATTCGCCTAATCGAGTTCTATCGATTGATGTATGATTTATAGGGGTTTGCGGAAATTTTTTGATTCTCGACTTTTTGGGCGAGCTGGAGACCGAAAATCAAAAAATTTCTACAAAACCCTACAAATGATATACCAATCGATAGAACTCGAATAGCCGAACAAAAAATTCTACTACAACTACCCTTCAAAATCTCATCCTAAGGGCAGAAATCGGGGTTAAAGAGGGAAAAATACCAAAATTATACAATTTCCTGTGGCGTTTTCAAAGCATTTTTGTCGGCTAATCGAGAATATAGTTATATCACTGTTCTTAGAAAAATATCCTCTTTCGAATGATTATAAATATTACCTATCTAATTTGATTTTCAAAAATCGAAAAAATTTTATCTCGATAATTTTGGTAATATTTATAATCATTCTGAAAGAAGATATTTTTCTAAGAACATTGATATAACTATATTCTCGATTAGCCGACAAAAATGCCTCGAAAACGCCCCAGGAAATTGTATAATTTTGGTATTTTGCCCTCTTTAACCCCGATTTCTGCCCTTAGGATGAGATTTTGAAGGGTAGTTGTAGTAGAATTTTTTGTTCGGCTATTCGAGTTCTATCGATTGGTATATCATTTTTAGAGGTTTGTGAAAATTTTTGATTTTCTGCTTCCAGCTCGCCCAAAAAGTCGAGAATCAAAAAATTTCCGCAAACCCCTATAAATCATACATCAATCGATAGAACTCGATTAGGCGAATAAAATCATGTACTATGACAACCCCTCTAAATTCAATCCTAAGGGTATAAATCATGGCCAATGTGGTAAAATACTATACTTTAGCACTTTTTGGCATTGCCTTGGGGCAAAGCTGAATGTGTAGACTGCTGCTTGCCTTCTATAATACACAGAATAATAGATTAGATATATGATTATTTGAAGGTTTGAAAATTATTAGATTTTTAGACCGTTTGATCATTTACTTTTTCGATACTCTCTCGTCGTTTCTTTTCCTCTCATTTTGGCATACTATTTCGTCATTTCTCTATTTTCTTGCTATTTATTGTCTTCGACGGGTTTTTTCACCTATTCAAACTTATCGAATCGAGTTGAATTTTTGCAGTTAATTCCGATAAATAGCGATCTTTCTTTTGACACCAAGAACGACCCGATTGGATGAATTTGAAAATCTCGATTTTTGAACTTCAAGCTAAAATAACTTAGGTAAAACCGATTTTTTTTCGGATTTTCACTATTCATTTCGTACTCAGCACACCATAAGCTTCAATTTGATACCAAATTCGAATCGATCAGATCAATATCGGCTCAATTTACATCTCTCCCTTATTATATATATATATGTAATATGTAATTTTCTGTAACTAAATCTGGAACTTGTAGTTTTTACCATGATGAGCAAATAAAATTTCACATGTATGATTCACAAATGGCAATTTTAATGGGCACCCGAAATTTGCATACTATGAACATCGTAGATTAACGGACTGATGAAGCTAATGAGATCGTATCATTGTCTATGCAAATCACTTTGAATATCTGGATTAACTGGGCGAGTCTGAGTTGTTGGCACCGCTTGCACAAGCTATGTGAGGACAACGTGCAAAGATGAAGAATCATCCGAATTAGCCAAAGGCATGGTTGAGGCTGGAATTTTTCGGTCGGGAATTTGCTTGATTTATCGATTTTCTCGATTATTGTACCTTCTTGAGAATTGAATGATATAGACGACTGAGCTGTTGAAGTCGTAGAGAATGATCTCGAAGCTAGCGAGTGTTTGCTTCGAACTTCTACTGTGATGCGAGTAGAAGGAAATTCGAAGATAGCTGAAGGCGTAGAAGATCGCATTATACCCGACCATAATCACTTCGGCTACTGAATAATAAGGTGTAGGCTAAATTCGGATGATGGATTATGCTCTGAGCATTGGTCTGCACGCCTCCACCATGCAGTGTTTCAGGAAGTAGAAGTAGGAGAAAAAGGAGTCGATACCGAGATGAAAAATCCAGTGATAAACATAAGCAGCTTCATTCTCCAGATAATTTCTATCTAAATAGTTAAATTGAAATGTTGAATTCTGAATGAATATATGCAACCTTCGGATGAGATTGTCGAAATCCGGAGAAGTGGAATAGAATTACGTTGAAAAGCATATTGAAATTGAAGAATATTATCCACATAGCGTAAGCGATAGCGTGAATTACTTAATTTTGTTCTTATTTTAGAAAATAGATAGAGGCTCACTGAAATGACTTTTGATATCGACAACTGGAAACCAAGATTAGTCCGGATGGTTCTAACCATAAGGTCATTGAATATAATTTCAGGGCTATATCATAGGCTTTTGCCTCGTGCGAGAATGTATATAATAGACGTCGGTAGAGCTAAAATGGATTGATAATTGGCTTATTTCTTATTCTTTTTTTTCCTTCACCACAATGAAAATTATTCTAGGCGGCAAGTGAATGAACATAATTAGCAGCCAAATATAGCGCTGCAGGTTTCCAAATTCCGATACTATAGGAAACTGGCGGAAAAGCACTAAATCTCATGTGATAATCGAAGAATTTTGTTGAATTTTTACCTTTTCACATCTGGACAGTGTTCACTCCTGAAGTCTTCAGAACGGTGTCGAGTTGGAAGATGAACGAGTAGGCCACACAGAAATAGCAGCCAAGTCCTGGTAGAAGTGCGGCCAGACAGACTATCGTTATTACTAAAATTGCGAAAATCAAGAATTAAATTGCGAGAGTAGAAAAGAACTTGCATCTTTGATTATGAAGCAACTGCGTCGTCGAGAGGAGGCAGCATCGATTTCTTTTCGACCATTTTCAGCTACAAGTTGGTTTTTAATACGTACCTGAAAGCTTGTGATTCATCAGTAAAATCTCGTGCCCAAACAAAAGAACGAGCGATTAACGGCAAATGGGTATGATTGGGAGGTTTACAGTATAGACCGCGCCTTTGCAGTCGGATTCGATAGTCTTCTTCACTCTATAGAGTTGTCGCGAATTCAGCCCAGCCGGATTTTGATCTTCCATCTCTCAACATGCAATGAGAGGGAGTTTCCAGCAGGAAGCAACAGAGATATATCAAGTGGTAGAGAGGCGGCCACAAGACAAAGTGTAAATGAAGGAGGCGAATACAGAGGCAGACAAAGAAGGAAAATACTTGTCTGAATTCAAAAGGCAACAACGTGTGCAGAAGGAAGAATGATTTTTGAACAATTGAGATATACATTATTGAAAAGTAATAATTATAACAAATCAACATATCTAACTGAAAATATGCCTAACAAGTAAAATAACAATGAATAACAGACAAGCACTTTAGTATCACCTCTTACATCTTGGTTGTTACTATTCGATATGCAGGGCATCTGTTTTTTTTTGGCGTTTACAAACCGGATAGAGAGAATGGGGGGAGGCCAAGCAGAGGGAGGAATTAGAAAATCTATAAAGTAGGAAGGCCTCACTATGAATATTGATATTTGTTGTGGATGTGACCTTGACAGGAGTCGAGAGAAGTGTTTACCCAGTGTAAATGATCATAGGACATAATGGGTCCATATGTGGCCATCAGAGTTGCCAGATTTTGACACTGACACTACCAGTGTCAGTGTCGGCCTTTTGAAATTTTGCAGTGTCAGTGTCACGCTTCAAAATTTTTGCAGTGTCAGTGTCACCCTAAATTTTGCAGTGTCAGTGTCATGCTTCAAAATTTTTGAGTGTCAGTGTCAGTGTCAACCGAGAAAATTTTGGCAAAAATCAGAAAAAAAGGTTAAAAAATTGTTTCAATTAATTGAAATAAGTGAATTTTCTTTACGTCCATCGCTATGTTATTATTGTGCAATTACCGTATTCTTTCTAACAGAAATCCATGGGCTTCTGATTTTTAGTCCTCGGAGGTGGACTTATACTAGAGTGAGGCTTCTAACTTTCGACAAAAATGTATTGCAAAACTGCCATTTCTCTTCAAAAATGTTCATTTCTTTGCATTTTCTCCGTTATTAACATTCCCTTCAAACAAGAGGCGAGGAAGTGACTGTAAAATCGACGAGTGCATACTATTTCTCATATCCAATCAATTGTGTCCAGTCCAATGGCACACAGCACATGTGTGGAGGTGGAGGTGTTCAATTTTATCGTAAGCAAAGACTGTGAAAAAGAGGAGGGCCAAAAGTGAGAAAGATAACTCTAGTCTTGTTTTGGATATCTCAGTTATTCAATCAATTGTGTCCAATCAATGAGACAGCCAGCACATGTGTGTAGGTGTCCAATTCGACCATAAGTTGAGACTGTGAAGAAGAACAGTGCGAAGATAGAGAGGATAAATTTATAAGGGATCGCTGCACACATGAACTCATATTTTGACGAAACTTGGTACATAGGGTATTTCGAGGTTCCTGATCACGACTACCAGGTCAAGAGATGCAAAATAGTATTCTGGAGCTTGTAAGCTTGATTTGAAATACCGTAATTTTACTAACATTTTGTGTAAGATATGTCGGTTTGTATGAAGACATTGCCTATGAGTAATTTTGACACGAATTTCTGACCAGGGCTTTTGCGGAAGTTCCGATTCCGAAAACCGGAATTCTGGCGGTTTTGGGCGATTCCGGTTCCGGCCTAGCAAAATGTTGGATTCCAATACCGGTTCAGGTCAACATTTACCGTAACTTCCGGCTTTTAAAAATAGGCAGAATAGTCACTTTTAGTAATTTGACAATGGAATGATTTTTTACTACAAAGGGAACCACATACCCTCACACTCAGATTTTAATAAACTTGGTAGGTGTAAGGCATTTCGAGACTCCTGATCACGGACAAAGGTGTTGCAGTAGTTCCGGATTCCGGTGCTTTTTGGTGATTCCAATACGGGTTCCAGTAGCGCGAAATTTTTAAATTTTGATTCCGCAACAGCACTGTTTCTGACGATTTTAATGTATGAACGCTTAAAAGCTTTTCCCTGAGGGGATGGACTTATATTATAAAGAATATGGTATATCTGAGCTAGTAAACTCGTTTTCTATTAACTTACTTATGCTTAGTAGCGATTCGTAGTATCGAAATTGAAGATTTGAGCTTTTGACACTGCTTGAAACTGACACTGACACTGACACTGGTGACACTGCAGTGTCAGTGTCAGTGTCAAAAAATTATGACACTGGGGGAGCAGTGTCAGTGTCAAAAAATTATGACACTGGGTGACACTGTCAGTGTCAGTGTCAAGCAGTGTCAAAAGCTCAAATCTTCAATTTCGATACTACGAATCGATACTAAGCATAAGTAAGTTAATAGAAAACGAGTTTACTAGCTCAGATATACCATATTCTTTATAATATAAGTCCATCCCCTCAGGGAAAAGCTTTCAAGGGTTCATACATTAAAATCGTCAGCAACAGGGATGTTGCAGAATAGAAATTTAAAAATTTCGCCCCACCGGAACCCGTATTGGAATCACTAAAAAGCACAGGAATCCGGGTATATAAGAGTTTTATGGGTGCTAACGAGTTCGACTATATGGAGTGGCTATATAGGAGTAATCGAGGGTGCTAAGCACGAATCTGATGTTATTTTTTACCGCTCACATCTTCTAAAGCTTCTAGGATGCCCCAAAGTGCTAATTTCTTAATATAAGGAAATCGACTATAGTGAGCATAGTAGGCTAATTTTATATGTTTATAGGGGTAATCGAGGACGTAGAACTCGAATATGATGTTTATTTACCTTCAGAACATTCTAGAACAAGTTATAGAGCTCAACTTACAAGGGAGGTACCCACAGGAATTCTCAGATTTTGACGCAACTTGGTAGGTAGGGTATTTTGAGGTCCCTGATCACAAATATCAAGTTTGAAATTTCCAGATAACACTATGTAGCTTTAAATTTTACAAAAAAATTATTCGAGTCAGGAGAAATAATGTGAAAAGATGAGTTAGCATAGATATTACCTTCAATTTTTCCATTGCAGGGAGAAATGACTGCGCCATGCTGTTAAATTTGAATGCTAATTTTGCATAGTGTCTGCTCTCTAATTTTCACACATTATTTCTCCTGACTCGAATAACTTTCTTGTAGAATTTTGAGCTACATAGTGTTATTTGGAAATTTTAAACTTGATATTTGTGATCAGGGACCTCAAAATACCCTATCTACCAAGTTGCGTCAAAATCTGAAAATTCCTGTGGGTACCTCCCTTTTAAGTTGAGCTCTATAACTTGTTCTACAATGTTCTAAAAGGTAAATAGACATCATATTCGAGTTCTACGTCCTCGATTACCCCTATAAACATATAAAATTAGCCTACTATGCTCACTATAGTCGATTTCCTTATATTAAGAAATTAGCACTTTGGGGCATCCTAGAAGCTTTAGAAGATGTGAGCGGTAAAAAATAACATCAGATTCGTGCTTAGCACCCTCGATTACTCCTATATAGCCACTCCATATAGTCGAACTCGTTAGCACCCATAAAACTCTTATGTTCCCTAATTTCACTATCTTAACAACATTGACTAGATATCAGTGCCGAATTTTTATTCGAAGGTCGAGCTATTTGATAGAATTCAATATTTGAGATCAGTTAGGTGCGTGAAATCAGTCGATGTGAGCCACGTGCTCGGCTTTCTTGGGATCGCAAGCTGGGTCGGTGTTTCGACTTGTAGATTTGGATAGACGAGGAAGTAGAAGAGGCAAAATGTGACGAATCCGAACAGAAACAGCATCTGCGATATCCAGTGAAACCGATGCACCACTGCTGGTGTTATCTGGAACTCTACCAGATCCGTTAACTTTCGGGCTGAAATTTAGAAATGTTCGAATTTCAGCATATTTATGGAGGACGATTGCCAGAGGCCCCCTGCGACCTACCTCCGGTATATTTTCTTAAAAATTTTGCATCTCTTATCAATCAATAGCGTAAATTTTCAAGTTTACGACCTACCTCCCCATACAAAATTTTCCCTCTGCGACCTACCCCCCGTAGATTTTTTTCGCCTGACGAAAGTCCTCCCTAAGCCTGATTTTCGTGCATTCGAGCACTTACGAATGAGCCTATGCTTTCTTTTCTTCTTATCAGGAATATCGTCATCTAGTAGAGTCGGCTGGTAATTGCATCTCAAATGAGGAATGTGCACGTTATTAATTGTCTTTTTCTAACTTTGTTGTGCTTATGACTCGTAGTCCCGATTGCCTCATAAGTTTATTCCGTCGTCGAGTCGAAATCTGCGACAAATCCGGTAGAGGTGGAATTTCATTGTGACTGCTGAAATCAATTATTATATTTGACTTTCTCAAGATCCCTCTCTGACCTTGCAAAAGAATTTACAGCTATCTTCTGTCTCATGTACTTCATTAGCGCTAATTTTATCAATGATAGGAAGACGATCATAAAACAGACGCCTAAATATTTAAAAAAAAGTTTTTTAAACTGACATAACCAATCCTACCCAGGTAGAAATCCATTGCTTTGATGTAACTTACTCTTGGCATCAGCTCATTGTAGGAGAAAATTAGGAATGTAATGGCCAAAATTATGGATATCATGTCTTGAAACTCCATCTCTGTCTCGATCCATAAGGCAACCCACGCGGTGATCACAATGGCTGTGGAGGGAATGATCAGCTGCAGAAAGCAGAAGCCAGAAGACCGAGTGAACACGAAGCAGGCGTACAGACGGGAGTAATTTCCTATAGAAGCATAACTCTATTTTTATCCCGATAACACACGAATTCTAGCCTGTAGCGTATTCTTCCATATGACGGGTCACATAAACCGAGTTGATCGTGAAGTCCGGCAGCCTAATTTTCGCAAGTCTTATTGCCTCACGCGTTCCGTTGGACCATTTGTAGATTACTTGATCCGCGGTATAGCCGTCTAGGGTAGAAGTCGTTGAACTTTCAGTAGATATAAAAAATTGAAGAAGCTTACAACTTTCTATGCCCATCTTGCAGAGTTGGCGGTCAAAAGGGAATAGCGTCAAGTCCATTGCTAAATAATTATTTAATTTTGAAAGTCGTGATACTTGACGATAAGTGAAGGCTTACTGCATTCGCAAATGAGGGAAATACGCCTGCTGTACAGAATAGTCCCTTTTTCGCTAAGTCTAGAATTTTAAATGTGAAATTTATAGATTTCTAGAGTGTCGGGGCTACCGTATTAAAGATCGATGGGAAATAGAGTGACGCTGAGGATTCTTGGAGGCGATTGCGTTTGGCACAAAAGTATCTGAAAATAGCGATTCGGAAAGTATATACCGTATTTTCTATATAGAAGCCCAGGGTTTCTATTTTTCGATGCCCTTCTGGATGGGGGCTTTTATTAGGGAAAATACGGTAACCACATCGCAACATACAAACGACGTATGGAGGACATGGGAAAGCATATTTACTCGATGTTAATTAGTATGTAACGATGTCGTTACTCCCATGAATTGACCTGGAAACCACAGAAAATTGGTGTAGCTCTCGTGCAGGAACAGTTCAGTTTTGTTGTTGAATAGTCTCTTGTCATATCGCAATCGATTGTCAGTCCACGACTCCCGGTAAAATAGTTCTAGAGCGTAGTCCTGTAAATCTGTTTTTCATTAATTCGATAAATATCGAGTAACCATTGTGACTTCCGAAACTGATCGAATATTACTAACAACTACAGAGACCTCCACCATCACGGCTTCTCAAATAAATAACTTCAAATTCATATGTCTCTTTATCTGAAATTTTCCTACCTCTTCTTCGATTTTCAGGAACTTGACGGTGATCATAGTTGGTTCTTCTCAAAAACTGCAGAAAATCTCTTGTCTCTCTAAATTCAAAGCGCATTCATTTTTCACTAGGGGAAATATTTCACCCATGAGAGAAGAACGTGGCTGATCCACTGGCTTCGATCGGCAATTTGTCCTCTTCGGAAAGCGGCTCGGCATACGCAGATCTATCCTCATAGGCAGGTCTCCGATCCAAATTCCACTGATCATTTCTTTTTCCAATTTTTTCGATAAGACGATTCTGTGATGGAAAAAATCAATGGGAAAACCTTATAGGAAAGAATCTAACTTGTTGCACAGTACACAGTAATAACTGATGCAATGTCCCAATGAATAGAAGACTATACATGATGAAAGTCCTGAAATGGCACAGAAAGTGGTTACCGAATTTCGTGAGAAATGCATTGTGAAATTTGAGGGAATCAAAATGGCCGCGGACAACATTAGGGCAAATCGAAATAAAGTGGAAACAGATGGGGATGGTTGGAGGAAGTTATTGTTGGATGCATTACAGCCCGCAACCACATTGGCACTTAGTATCTGAATTGTCTGTCATTCAAATATCCCGTGAAAATATGCTGAACATAAAATCCGATCACTGAAATACTTGTGATTCGATATAAAAAAAGATAAGCGCGCTTTCTATTTTTGTCGAAGATCCCCTAAGGAGTCTGAAGCTTCTATAGCCTAACTATAAACTTCTCCGCACGATCATAATGTTTTCTAGAATAAAGAAAATGAATGAAAATACCAAAGATGCGAAATTTGACAAAAATAAATATTTGAATATTTGTAAAATATTAGGTTGATACATAATTTCTGTTACACTTTTTATTTTTTCTTATAGAAAGTGGTGGACACTTCTGGGATATTTGGTTGTGGGGGGTATATAAAGCGAGTGAAAAGGACTACTCATTAACACATTCATATTCTCTATGGCTTCGACTAGCAGTGAATCTACGACAATTTCGCGAGAGAGTCTCCAATAGCTGATTCTTCATAAGCACCGTATCGACAGCTATGTGCATGTGGCGGCTGATCGAATAAACCAGTAGATAGACCATGGCACAGTCCCCCATATGACGACTACCCGGTGTTTCAATCGCTTCAAGCTAGAAGACTACGATCTCGAGAACAAGCAATACTCTGGAAGGCCAGTCATGACAGAAGATGAAGTGGTTCTCGCTGCTGTTGAAGAAGATTCCAGCCAATCCCTCCGTAATCTCTAGCTGGCCTCATCCACTCCCCATACCACCATTCACCGCCATTTGATTCGCTTTGACAAGGTGTCCAAGTTCGGGCAAGTCATCCCTTACGATTTAGCCCATTTCTTGTGACCTGTCTGTTATGACGTTTTCCTCTCCCTCCTCACCCACCACAGCAATTTCGACTGGCTGAACTATCTCGTTACTAGGGATAATAAGTGAGTTCTTGGCTTCCACCATACGGGGAAATGATAGTGGTTGGATGTAGAGAAGCTGAGAAATCGGAGCCTAAAGGGGAGCTGCGCCCAAAGAAGGGTATACTGTCTTATGTTGTAGATCTGGTGAGACAGGAAAGGCGTTCTATAGTGGAAGCTGCTGGATTATAAAAAGAGCATCACGGTCGACGTATACAACAGGCAATTGGAAAGACTGAACAAGAACATCAAGAATAAGCGCCCCGAATATGACAAAGTTGCCTTCCTTCACGACACCGCTCGCCATTATGTTACGAAGTTTTTTCGCCAAAAGATCCAGGACCTTGGTTGGACGACGCTCCCCCACCCACCGTATTCTCCGGACATGGCCCCAACTGACTACCACCTATTCCGGTCTCTGAGCCACTTCCTCGACGGGCGGCAGTTCAAAGACGACGACGACCTCAAAAGCGGCCTCAAGACTTTCTTCGACCAGAAATCTCCAGACTTCTACAAGCAAGGCATCTATGATCTCCCTATTCGCTGGCAATACATTGTTGATCACAATGGTGGATATTTTGTTGACTGAAGTTAGACACAAATAAAGAAAAATAAATTTGAAATTTTTTGTCATTGTGTAACAGAAATTATGTATCAACCTAATAGAAGCGGCTCATTTCTGTAATTACAAAAGAATTGGCGGCACTAGGCCGTTTAAGAACCGGCCGGATGAGAACCGAGGCATGGTTTATAAGAACCCACCGGATGAGAACCGGCAAGTTCTCAAACGACCTAGCACCGAATTGGCAGTCACGCTTGACTGCGCTAAAAATCATAGCAGTCAATATTTTTTTAGATGCAATCAAGGTTATATGCAATTTCGGAACTACATTAGAAATGATCTACGCTTTTCAACTTTGCCGTTCTACGAAATTTTAGAACGACATCGCAAGAAGCTGTGCTATTTGTGTCTTTCTTCTAAAAAAATAATTCAGCTATAGCTCCAGCATTTCTCAAAATTACAAGCTTTATTTTTGTACTGTTCGAACTGCGCGCGACCTTGGACGTAGTTAACTTTTCCAATTCTTTTAACCTTATAATGAATATAGTGAATCGATAAATAATAATATAATTACTTACATTATAAATGGTGCTTTCGAGCAGAGCCTCGAGGTGATCAATGGTCTGGCAGTCGACAATCAGAGTTCGAGGAAGTTCTAGCTGCAAATCCGAAGAGGGAATATGGGCTAAAACATTTAATTAACCTTTTCTTGATCAGAGAAGACGTCTTCTGGATTAATGGTCCTTCCGTCCTGCAGAGTGATGCTTTCTCCTGCCTTCAGTTTGCCAATCAAGGGACCTCGTGGAATCTAGCGGAATTATTATATAGAAGATATTGAAGAATGATAAATTTACAGTCACATAAAATGTGCTTAAAATTTTAATTAAAAGAATGATATTTGAAATGTTCTTGATCTTTCTCTATTATTTTTTAAAAATATTTATATGATTTCTAGAGATATATAATTAGCTATTTTAGACTAAGATCCATATAGTTACTCCTATTTCTACTCATTTGTTTTGATTAGAGCGCATTTAAGTATCCGTAAGTTTGCGAGTCCAGCCACTACAATATAAGAAAGTATACCTTTAGATTGACGAGTTTGAGTGGGTCGATATTCCTGGGCGGCTCCTTAAGTTCGACGTAATAGGCAATGCTGACTCCCTGCATTGGCGGCTGGTATTCGGCGCCGGCCTGCTGCAGATTCTCTGCCACTTTGGGCACTAAAGGGATATAGGTTACACGCAGAGCTGCGTCTTCGTAGACCTCGTTCGAATAGGGCAACTCTTCCACCTGTATGTCTCTATTTTAATCTTATACCGAGATGTATTTTTTGTTTACTTCTACATTTTTGCATTCTGAAATTGGGAGTAAGTTCTATAAAAGTCCAGAGGCAATTATGAATTCATCAAACGATTTTTCGATGATAAATTATAAGCAATTCATTGAGTTGTTAGTAAATTAACACTATTAAAAATCTCTCGATATTTGTAGAATCTAACTAAGTAACAACCTGAGAGAAGACGGAAGCACTGCCTGTGTCTGCGTCAAGGAACGGTCTGATCGTGTTGAGATACTGCTTGGTGTTGGTCGATCCGTGAATCCTCGTTATTGGGCTGAGAGGATCTTTCGATAGCAAGAGGGAAGAGATCCCCGCAATATTGTCCCAGACGGCTGAATCACGATAGAATTATTAAAAGAACAGTAGGAAATTTATTGTGGAAAGCAAATACGTACGACTTAAAATTCTTTCGACTTTAAAATTAAAAAAAAAACCCTTCAATTTCGAACATTTCTGGTAAAATAGCAAAAAAAACTTCATATTTATTAATTTTTGCTTTAATTGTAAATTTGAAACTGGCTAGACTATTTCTAGGGAAAAAGATATTTCCATTTGCTCCGTTTGTTTTCTAGTGAAACGATATTAGCTTACATCTAGTGATGAATATGTCACATATATTGGTGTTCCTGAGTCTGAATTGGTGTAAGCAGCGAGCGACTGGCTCTGGGCAGTTGAATAAGTAAGCCTTCATGGAGGTGCGAATGACCACACAAGCCTTCATGGGGCCTCGGCCGTTGCTGATCACCTGAAATCGAGTAGCCGTGCGAGATGATGGTAAGAGAAAAGAAACGAAAATGAATCTTTCGTAGTTGTTTTGTAATAAAGTTATCGATTCATTTTTTGGAAACTTATTTTGGATTCAATATGAGATTGTGTCAGAGCAACTTTGTACTAAAATTTTTCGAGGATTAATGGATTATTTTATTTTACAAAATAATTTCGCGAAAAACTGCAAAAATCCATTCTCCTTGAAGAAAGGGCAAACCTCGATGGATGCTTGAGAGGGAATGTTGGACACAGCATTCAGGATCGAGTTGCTCATCTCGACTCTTGCTCGCTTCTCCTCTGCCTTTGCCATCGAGTATTGTAGATTTGCAATCGAGGCTAGTGCTGTTCGAGATCTGAAAGTATAAAATAAAACAATCAATCAATTTTTTAAAAAAGTTTGTCTGGCACGGAGTAATGCCCAAATAAGGAAAATATGCCGTAGTTTTGAGGCACGATTATTTGATAACAGTAATAATTCTCAACTGGTTTTATGAAAATGCGAAAAGAACAATTCCTAGTCTTCACGTAAGATCTTTCGAAATCCCGTTGAATCTGATTGGTCACGAACGAATCAGAAACGGATTGGCTTACTTGAGATGTGAGAAGGAGTGCTTGCGAAGAATGAGGGTGTTTTGGCGACCTGTTCGCGGAGCTCAGCCAAGAAATCGGTCTCTGTTTCTGGTTTCTGACGTTGGTCGGAAGGTCCTGGTCCGTCCTTATCCGACTGTAAGGAGAGCTGCCTCAAACTGCGCGTATATGTGAATGTTCTTTGGCACAGACGGCGGGGTATAACATATGCCTAGCAACGCCTGAACGATTGGCCGAATGTGGCAGTCAGGTTGTGCAATATTGAGCTAAGAGACGAAGATATTTCTAATGTATACTAACTATTCGATTTGTGTTAAATAAGTGGATTTCATCAAATTGTGCAAAAAAAACTTTATTTCGACATAGATGATGCGATTCACGTTCAAATTTATTACTAATGTCGATAAAAATAAGAAAATGGAAGATCAATCGAAATAACGCAGAAAGAAAGAAAGAGAACAGAAGGATAACAACGAACTATAACAATGCAACTAAAAAACCTAAAATGGCTAGAATTTCTCGATTAGAAATAGAAGTCTAATGCAATTTCTTAATGGACATTTTAAAATTCCGACTATAAAGAAATTGGTTTGGATAAAGACAAATTTTGATTCAATTTGATATATACCCGAGTGTTACACATCGAGATAACAGTTCTACCTTCCTTTGTATATTGTAATTCAATTTTTTATATATCAGATATAAAATGAAAGAAAGTAAAAAGTTTCGATCTTTCGCTCACTGAGTGTTGAAAAAGCCGGCAGGCAGTCCGAAAGACGAAGAGGAAGACGCTGTTTTGGAGGGGTCTAGACCTGGCTCTGATTGACCAACAGAGAGACCAGACTTCGGGGGACCTGAGGCACCCAGAGTCCTAGGATCGTCCAGAGCTTCAGGCTGAAATCCAAGCCCATTATCATGGCTGCATAATAGGACATTTTCCGAGTCTTTTTTATACACAATAACGCAATTACTCGCGTTAAATTACTATCTCTTGTCATTGAAATATCCATTTTAACGTGTAGTCTTTTTTATCTACTCCCTCTAAGAGAGACACGATGCATCTCTGCAGGGGAGAGCTGCGCTTTAAAAAAGGTATAATATGATAACATAACTCATTTCAAGGACAATAAGCATAGTAACCGCTCTATAGATAATAATCCGAGCAAAGTAAAAAATGTCAACTGACCGGGGGAGCAGTCGGATCGGCCATGGCCCCCATCATTCGCGTGGTGAGCAGTCCAACTCCCTCGATCATCGCCAGGATGACAGAGCCCAGAATGGCTGAGCCGGCCATGACCTTTGGCCCGGAACGAATAGCCAGCAGAGCGCCTGTTAGGCCACCCGACATGATGGAATTCAAAGGGTCTTCCTGGAATTAATGCAAATAAAGACACGAAAAATATTTATATCACAAAATATCAAATGTATATTTATCAGTGATAGATTAAATTTATCTCCTTGAAAGGCGGATATAATACTTTTAGCCAGGCTTGAATGCATTTCGAAAAAAAACTATTTAAAGTTGTTTTTCTATACATGCCTGGCTGCATTTTAAAATTTCTGGGGTTTTACGTATGATTTTAAGAAATTAATCGCATTCAATGATAATGTTGAGTGAATAACCATCAGGAAAATCTCTACATAGAATGCATTCAAAATATTTCCATGGATTCTAATACCTTTTTACGAATAGCAACGAGGGTGCAGTCGATGGCGCTGAACATGCCTCCCCATGCAGCGAACTGGACTCCGGTGAGGGTGCTTCGAGTCCGCACTTCTCGTAGAATGCTAACCTGAATGCAGGTCTTTAACTGGACGCGGCCAGCAAGACTCACCATTTTCTGACTTTTGGCCGCGTTCCTGTAACCTCCGAAGGCGTGGAATATCGAGCCTCCGACGAGTCCCATTGCGAATGCCGAGCCGATATCGTCGCCAATTCGGTATGGGCTTGAATTAGAATATTTTCAAGAATGTACAATCGGTTTACATTTCATATAATTTCTTTTAATAATTGACCCCAATTTTTCCCGTTGAATTTTACATTATTGAATATTAGTCTTCGTTTGAAACTAACCAAGGCTCACGAGTATACTCCTCCATTTTACAGGTGAGAAATCGGAGAAAGTTGGATTACCTAAATTTCAAAATATGACTAACCACACAAATTGCATCATCACAGAAGGAAAATTTAAGATCGAATCATCGATTGATAATGATGAATAAAATGGCGACAAGTGACCAAATTGTATGAGAGCTGATCTTGGGAACAGTTCGATGACATAATTATTTCAAATTGGCAATAATTAAATGAGCACAATTATCTATTTCTATTAAAGAATTAAACGTGCGCATATAGGAAGTACGCGATTACGGAATGCGGCAAATGCACTTGACATGACGACTAAACTGTTCGATGAAATTGTTGAGTTGAAAATGATATATTTCACTTCAACATCAGTGAGAAAATACTCGCCCTGTATCGAACAATTTGTTTTTGAAATGAAAGCTTAAAGATAAAAATAAATTTCATTTATACCTTTCAATTTTCAATATACAAGTTGCATATCCATGGCAACACTATAATTCGGTTATGATGCTACAAACTATAAACTGAATGAGTATCGATGCAAAATTTCGAAGTTAAAATAGAATGCAAGTTAAATATACAAGAAATCTTACTAAAATGGATGAATAATGAAGCCTTTCAATTTACAAAAGTATGAGCATAGAATTGAGCCGCATTGTACGCATCCGAATTGCAGGCAGTGCAAGGCTTCTAGCAGTGGCGCAGATCCAATTTCAATTCTTCCAGGATATAGCTCAAACGGACTTCCGAATAGGCCAGCATCGCAAGGGCCGTCTCAAAATAACAAATTGACAGACTACTCTGGAAGTTTGTCATGGAAGAATTTCAATTTTTGAAAAATTTCGAAATTATGCGAATACGTGAAAGTGGGAAAAGGATTTTTAAAATTAATTTGGTTAATAGCAGTTCTCAAAATTAACCTTAGAGCATCCGAATTGTTTCAAGTCATCAAATCGGTAACAAGACGACTGCCAGGCTTCGGTGAAGATCGTCACGGAGGACATCAAAGGACACAGTAGCAGCTTGTAATGATTCTGAAATCGAGTAAATTTATTCTTCTAAAAATTTCTTAAAATCTTAATGTAAGAAAGAATAGAATAAAAGAAATGATTAAAAGTAGACGAACTTCCGGTATGCATCATTATCGCGTTCTTCGCTAGCGGTGAGCTTTCGCAATGATAACAAGAAAAAGTAGACGGAAGCCGAAATAGTAAATAATTTCGAACGAGGCTTTATTTATTCTTTCGCACTTCCTCATCGGAACTGAGACGAAATTATGATTTTGATTTTGAAAATTTTTCAGAACATTTCGTCTCAGCTCTGTTCCGTATAACTACTTCTTGCCTCCCATTTTCTTGTACCTTCCCTCGCACGGGTATGAAGTTTCACCTCTAACGAAGAACACGATATAATTTAGTAGTTTTTAAAGGAAAATGTCATAATCACGGTGCAACAACTGTCCATTCTTACCACATTGAGATTGATCTGGACGGTTCCGTTGCTGAGCAGCATGAGCATAGATTGTCGCGGTTGCGTTTTAATGATCCAAGGTAGTCGGGCCAATTCGTCTCCGTCCTGCAATTTTATTATCCTCAGCGTCGTTTACATCGGCTGGTCCCGATCGAATATCATTTCATCCATCTAATTAATCGGTTGATTGAAATTTTAAAAATTGGAAAGAGCCGAATGGACAGTTCTGACAGTGCTCGCTCATCATCACTTTTCCGTTCCGAGAATTTTTAAAATAAAGATCGGGGAATGCGCATTGTATAGCCAATCCAGATTTTTTTTCAGTGCTTATTTAATTTCCTAATGAAAACTAGCGTTCGGTCGAGATCGATTGATGCAAGATGTGTTGAATCTGAGCACTCCTGCATCCTTCCCTTGCTTACATGTTTGGATATCGTGTTGACTATTGCCAAATTCTGCATCATGTATTGCTTCGCATCGATGAGTTGTGCAAACTGTAATGTAAATGGATGGCACATTTTGGAAGACGTGTCATTCCCTTAAAAACGAGAGAGCAAATATTAATTTTAAAAATGGAACGAATTTGTAAAACGCATCTCTAATAGATGCGAAAAGCTAATTAACAAGGATGATCAACAATTGAGAGAGAGAGAAGAAAAATCGATATAAATTGACTGATTTTTTCTCAAAATTACAAAATTTTCAGCTACATTCGTAATAGCCACCGTAACTATCTATCTAGTTATGAGTATCTGGATTCATGTGATATACTTTGTTCATGATGCGTTCGTCGGCAACTTCGCCCCTAGCCAGAAAACACTCTCTTCCCAAAGCATCGATAATCGTCAACTGCTCTGCGGCTGCGTCCAGCACTAGCACCGAGCCGTCGGAGGCGAACTTCATTCCGACCTGAACAGTCAAGTTGGCCTGCGTATGCATTGAAATCTATGAGAGGCCTACACTCTGGTCACAGAGGGTATATGCGAAGTCTCCGTCGTGCATCCATCGACTTATCCAGTAGATCGGGCGCGAATCAGGCGATTGGAGGCTGTCACTTCGCATGTCCTCTTCGGAGATCTAAATGGTCGATATAGTAAAAAATTTTCATTAAAAATAATTTTGAAGGAAAATAAATCGATGCATTCATTTGACACAAAACAGAAAGTTCAAAGAAAAATGTCCCTTGAAATTTCTGGAAGCTGAAGTAATCATACAATAAGAATGGACGAAACAAGTATGCTCGCGATGGAATCAAATCGCATAAAACGTGAAATAATTAGAAACTAAAATCAAAGAGTACCAGTATTCTCTCGGTTAGAAGTCCATGAACTTATAGCTTTCGAGGCCGACTGGCCATGTGTTCTCGGACGGGAAAATAAAGATGTAAATCGGCTCGGCGGCAGCGATAATAGAGCCCTTCACTGATCAGGAAAAGAGCTTTTATGTCGAAACGTTACCATGTCTATGGAATCGGTGCCGCACTCGTTGATACCGAAATCGAAGTCACCGACGCCGATCTCGCGGCGATGTCGGTCGAGAAAGGCGTGATGACGCTGGTCGATGAAGCGCGACAAGCCGAATTACTCAAGCACTTGTCGGGTCATATGGTGCATTCAAAACGCGCCAGTGGCGGCTCGGCTGCCAACAGCATCATCGCGATCGCGCAATTCGGCGGCTCGACGTTCTATTCCTGCAAAGTGGCCGACGACGACAACGGTCATTTTTATTTACACGACCTGAAAGCCGCCGGTGTCGATTGCCATATCGATAGAGACCGCGATCAGGGCGTGACCGGCAAATGTCTGGTCATGATCACCCCCGATGCCGAACGCACGATGAATACCTACCTCGGCATCAGTGCAACTCTCTCAACCGACGACCTCTCGCACGAAGCCATCGCCGCATCCGAATACGTTTATCTCGAAGGTTATCTGGTGACCTCGCCTACGGGGCGTGCCGCTGCGATTCGCACACGCGAAATTGCCGAACAAAATGGCGTTAAAACCTCGCTGAGTTTTTCCGACCCCGGCATCGTCGCGCACTTTCGCGACGGCCTTAAGGAAATGATCGGCAGCAAAATCGATTTATTGTTTTGTAACAGCCACGAGGCGTTGAGTTGGGCGCAGACCGATGATTTAAATGTGGCGATTGCTGAAATCAAGAAAATCGCCAATCAGTTCGCCATCACACTTGGAGCCGAAGGCGCGCTGGTTTACGACGGCAACGCACAGCATCACATCGCGCCGCACAAAGTCACCGCGATCGATACCAACGGTGCCGGCGATATGTTTGCGGGCGCATTTCTCTACGGTATTACCCAAGGCTGGAGTTTTCCCGAGGCCGGCAAACTCGCGAGTATCGCCGCTGCAACGGTCGTCAGCGATTACGGCCCGCGCCTGACAGCAGCTCAACAAAAACAACTACTGGCAAGCTGATCCACTCTACATAAAACACGCTATATAAAAAAACCGGCGCATTAAAAACGCGCCGGCTTTTTTGAGTTGCGTTAGCGATTAGAACTTGAAATTAAGTCCAACACTCAGCCCGCTCACCTCAGCTTCGTTTTTGTCGTAGTAATTCACGAACTCAATTCCCGCCGATACCGTCGAATTAAACCAGTAATCAGCCCCCACTCCGTATGAAATATCGCTGCCCGAATCCGATGACGTATAGCCGTGCCAGCTTGCTTCAACTTTCGCATGAGTCATGCCCAACAATACGTATGGATAGAGCCCGATTTGCGTCGGCAGACCGGCCTTCAAGTACAACCCGTAAATATTGTCGAGATCAACATTCACACCATTGACCTTATCGTCTTCAGTGATGAGCCCCAAACGCGCTTCGACAGCGACGTTTTGATTCACCTGATAACCACCGCGAGCGAACAGCACGCCAACATTGGCATCGCTATTCAGGCCATCGATATCGACATCGGTATCGGCAAATCCACCGCCCGCATAAAAACCTGGCGATGTCGCGCCGCCAGCAAAGGCGATCGCCGAAACCAACATGCTCGCAACGAACATGGAAACACGTGTCAGTTTGTTCATCTCGTTGTCTCTCCCCTGTGAGAATTGTTGTGTGCCTTGATCGCTGAGCATCGAAAACTATCGTCAGCGAAAAAGGTGACACATTGTAATTTATACGATTACGTAACGGCACTCCATGCACTATGACAATGTGCATTGGATCGCAAACTTGAAATGAGTACCGCAGATAGGCGGCGGCGAGAGTTCGCCACCGCACTGAGAAAAAATACAGATTTTATTTCATCAAAAATTCGCGCAGACGATTGTCGGCGAACATGCGCTTAAGCGTCTCCGACAACAGCTCGTTGATGTAGCGCTCATTGTCTTTCGCATCGGGGCGAGTCACCGAGCGTCTTTCGCTCTCAGATGTGTAACGACCCGAGAAGGTTTCTCCGCCTTTGGTCACATCGGCGCGCAACGTCGCCACCAGTTTGGCCGCATTGCCCACGGGTATTTCGAGTTTTTCGTAGGTTATTTTTTCCGCGACGATGGTGAGATGGACTGCGCTCGGATCGGGACTATTCACGACGTAACCTTGCGCTGCGAGCAAACCATTCGCCGCCTGCGTCAACGCCAATTCGAGATTATTGCCAATCGTCAACGTCGATGAATTACCGTAAGCACCGCCAAGCGAACCGAGCACTTTACTCGGACGCTGATCAGCTCCACTCACTAAAATGGCCTGGCCGTTCCCCATCATTTCGCCGGTCATAGTCAGCGTCGGCGCAACATTGATGCGTTGCGGACTCTGTGCACAAGCGGTCAATAATGCAGCTGCGGTCAATAACGCTACGCGTACAGCCGATAACGCAACGCGCAGTAGCGATCGATTCTTCATGGATTGATTTCCTGTGTATTGTCAACGCTCGTATTTTGCGCGGGGATCGACTCGCTGAGCAAGCGTCGTACATTAGCGACAGCCGCCTCAGCGCGCGCCATATAAGATGCCATAACGAGCGAATGGTTCGCGACGAATCCAAAACCGCTGCCATTGAGAATCATCGGACTGTAAATGGGGCCCTGCGCCGCATCGAGTGCACGAATCGCTTCCTGCATTGGAAGCAGCGCATTTTTTTCGCGCAGCGTGTGCGAAAAATCCAATTCGATCGCGCGCAGCAAATGCGATAGCGCCCACGCACTGCCGCGCGCCTCATAGAAAACATCGTCGAGTTGCGACGATGGTGTAAGCGAGGTCGAGGATGTCGGGAGATTGCGCTGGCTCAGTGAGTTTTCGCGCTGGCGTAAGGGATTTTCACGCGGCTCGATACAGGCGCTTAAGCGTTGTACGTCGATATCGAGCCGCTGCGTGACACGCGCAAGATATCGATCGAGCACCTCCGCTGTCGTCACAAAGACTGCATGATCGTCGCGCTTTTCCAGGCTCTTCAAATAATCGCGCAGGTAACCCGCAGCATCGCGATATTGCGACTCCGATGCCGGCAACATCCAACTGCTTTCGGAAAAATTCAAACGCGGCTCAGCGCGCGCCAAATCGTCATTGAGTTCGGCTTGCGCGGAAGCACGACCAAAATCATCGCGCAGCGAGCGCGCCATATCACGCGCCTGCTGCAACGCACCGCGCTCCCAATGCGGCATATTGTCGAGCCACAGACCCGGCGGAAAAATATCGTTGTTAATAAAACCGCCGGGCTTATCGAGCAGCGTCACCACCACCTGCTGCAACGTCGCCGTCGTCAGCGCCCCCTCAACCGTTGCAGGCGCGGTTTCATGCAATGCGTTATTGACGCTGTTGGACACATCGAATTGCGCGGGCTCTCGACTCCAATAAATACCCAGCCCCATAAGAGTGATGGCAAAAGCTCCGGCCGCCGCCAACGCGATGCGCCAATGTCTCGTATCGCCGACGTGCTCGCGCGCCTCTTCGCGCAATTCTTCACTCCATTGTTCGGCGCGTTGAGACAAATGCTCAGCGCGCTGTGACAATCCGCGCCACTTCATCGCGTCGCTCTCATCACCTATTTTCCAACTCCCAGCATTTTCACGACAGGAATCTGCGCGCTGTACGCCTTTCCTTCCTCGTCCAGCAACGTGATCTTGACGTTATCGCCCGCGCGCAAGCTGCGCTTTAAATTGATCAGCATGAGGTGGTAACCACCCGGCGCGAATTGCACATGGTCGTGCGCGGGAATCACCAGACGCCGTACCTGCGCCATGCTCATCGCGCCGTCCGCATGTTTGTGTTCGTGCACTTCTGCCGACTGCGACACATCGCTCACTGCCGCCACGATAGCCACCGGCCGATTGCTGTTGTTGACGACATCCATATAGGCTGCGCTGGTGCTTTGCCCCGGCGGCAACTCACGCACATAGCCCTCGCGAATCTGCAACGCATCCGCCCGCGCCAACGTACACGCCAGCAACCCGCCCAATAACAACGAGACCGCCGACAAATTCTTCATGACTTTCCGCATATCCACCCCAGGAGCCAATAAAACTGCGCGCACTACTAACACACCATAAGTAACACACCGCGAATAACACGGCACAAACCCGCGCGCGTCGACTACAGCATAGCCTTACTCCGCTGCATCACTAGCAACACCCCCGAATTCGCGGCGCCGATCACAGCCTGAGCGTGCAATTCAACGCTGTAATATGCAGAGAGACACCATCCGCTACACTGTGTGCAGAAATAAGGCTGAACCTTCATCGGATTTTGACGACAAAACTCCCGTCAAATTCGCCCACACCTCACCAAAAACGATTGCGATGGCCCGACAATTTTTATTACTCGTTTTATTTTGCATGGTCGGTTATGTCTGCGCCGGCGATCCCTTTAAATCGAACAGCATTGGCACCAAAGACGAATTCCTGTCGGTCAAAGAAGCCTACCGACCGAGCGTCGATGCGACCGGTGAAACATTGCAATTGCACTGGGATATCGACGAAGGCTACTACCTCTATCGCCATCAATTTGCATTCAAGACGTCGGCTGGCGCTGAGATCGCCGCGCAAATCCCTCCCGGCAAAGGCAAGGAGGACGAATTCTTCGGCCATGTCGAGGTGTACTACCACGCGCTGGATATTGCACTGACGCCACCCGCCGATACGAATACTTTTACGCTCGAAGTGACGGCGCAAGGCTGCGCCGAGGCAGGCCTTTGTTACCCGCCAACGACATGGTATTGGGCGATCGATACTGCGGCGAAAACAGCGACGCCTATCGATGCGCCGCCAACTGCCACGGCCAACAACGCTGCGCCGAGCACCACCTCACCAATTGCTAACATGCCGATTACCACTGCGGCGCCACAAGATCGGTCATGGCTCGCGATGCTGCTGTTCGCCATTCTCGGCGGCAGCATTCTCAACCTGATGCCGTGCGTATTTCCCGTGTTGAGCCTTAAAGTGCTCGCGTTCGCCAGCCACAAGGAGGAACACCTGGCGGTGCACGGCCTGGTTTACACCGCAGGTGTTGTGCTGAGCTTTTTGCTGGTCGCCATCGTGCTGCTGGCGCTCAAAGCCGCCGGACAGGCGATCGGCTGGGGATTTCAATTACAGCAACCGTGGTTTGTCGCTGCGCTGGCGTATTTGTTTTTCGCGATGGGCTTGAGCCTGTCTGGCTTCTGGCAACTGGGCGGAAGCTGGATGGGCCTCGGCAACGATCTGGCCGGACGCGCAGGATACAGCGGCAGCTTTTTCACCGGCATGCTCGCCACACTGGTCGCCAGCCCGTGCACGGCGCCGTTCATGGCGCCCGCACTTGGCTTTGCCGCGACCCAACCGCCAGTGCGGGCGCTCGGCATCTTTGCGGCGCTCGGCGTCGGCATGGCGCTGCCCATCCTCATCCTCTGCCTAAGCCCGAAACTGCTATCGCGCATCCCGCGCCCGGGTGCGTGGATGGATTACTTCAAGCAGGCGCTGGCCTTCCCGCTCTACGCCACGGCGATTTGGCTGTGCTGGGTCGCTGGTCAGCAAACTGGCCCGACCGGCATGATGGCCGTACTTTCCGGCATGCTCGCCATCACACTGGCCCTGTGGTTGTGGTCGTTTGGGCAGAAGCGTCTCGGCTGGCTTTGGCGCACCGCTGCATTGATCGGCCTTGCCGTGGCACTTTCAATTCTGGGCAGCCCGCTGTTAAAGGTGCTCGATAAAGCCAGCTCTGAAGCCCACGCCAACACCAACTGGGAGCCCTACTCCAAGGAACGACTGGCGAATCTTCGCGCCAATGGCGACGCCGTTTTCGTCAATGCCACCGCGGCTTGGTGCATAACCTGCTTAACCAATGAAAAGGTCACCTTGAGCAAACAAGAAGTGAAGGATGCTTTCGCGAGGCACAAGGTCACCTACCTGAAAGCCGACTGGACCCATTACGACGCCGATATCACCGCGCTGCTGGCTCAATTCGGCCGCAACGGCGTACCGCTCTATATCTTCTTTCCCAAAGGTAAGGACTCGCAGCCCATCGTGTTACCGCAATTGCTACGACCATCGGCCATACTCGATACACTCGACGCGCATGCCAGCCCCTGACGCATAATGGGCCTTCTGACCCAATTTCGCTAATTTGCAGCAAACAAGCTGACATCCTCGCCAATTTCTTAAAAACTTGAAAAGAGTGCTTGAGCTATTCAATGCACTTATGCACAATCGACCCAATCAGGCACAAAACCTGCTCAACCAGCTCTAAACCCGCAACGGATTAGGTAAATGTGAAGAGCCGGGCAACAACAAGAATTCGGGCAGATTCGGACATCTTCGGAAAGTAGGAACGCATGGCACTGATACTGGTTCTACACGGCCCCAACCTCAACCTGCTGGGGACTCGCGAGCCTGAGGTTTATGGCACAACGACCCTGACCGACATCAACCAGCTGCTGACGCAGCAGGCTAACGCGGCCGGCCACCAACTCCAGCACTTTCAAAGCAACGCCGAACATGAGCTGATCGGCCGTGTTCATGCGGCCAAATCCGAGAAAGTAGCATTCATCCTGCTCAATCCCGGTGCATTCACGCACACCAGCATTGCATTGCGCGATGCCTTACTCGGCGTCGGCATCCCGTTCATCGAAGTCCACCTGTCGAACGTGCATGCACGCGAAGCGTTCCGTCGTCACTCGTACTTTTCCGATGTGGCTGTCGGCGTCATTTGCGGGCTCGGCGCCCAGAGCTACGAATTAGCTTTACAAGCCGCGATCAAGCGCATCGATTCCTAGATCTTTCACCCAGCTACATCCACTGAGCTTTAGAGAAGAGACGATGGATATACGCAAAGTTAAGAAATTGATCGAGCTACTTGAAGAGTCGAACATCGACGAAATCGAGATCAAAGAGGGCGAAGAGTCGGTGCGCATCAGCCGTAATCGCGCAAGCGCACAGCCTCAATATTTTGCTGCGCCGCCGATGATGGCAGCAGCGCCGGCACCGGCTGCAGCTCCAGTTGCCGCAGCGCCCGCACCAGTCGCCGCTCCTGCAGAGAGCAAAGCATCCGCCGTGAACGGCCATGTCGTGAAATCGCCGATGGTAGGCACCTTCTACCGGGCGCCGTCGCCGAGCTCTCCCCCGTTCGTTGAAGTCGGTAAACACGTCAAAGTCGGCGACGTCATTTGCATCGTCGAAGCGATGAAAATGCTCAACCAGATCGAAGCCGATAAATCTGGCGTGGTCGAAGCGATCCTCGCGCAAGATGGTCAGCCGGTCGAGTTCGATCAACCGTTAATCACGATCGTTTAATTTTCCAGCTCGGGCCATTATCGAGCTCAATTTCATCGAAACCGATTTCGTCGAAATCTATCTCATCGAAACGCAAGTCATCGAAAAGAGTGGAGCCATGCTGGAAAAAGTCGTTATCGCCAATCGTGGAGAAATTGCACTGCGCATTTTGCGCGCCTGCAAAGAGCTCGGGATCAAGACGGTCGCGGTGCACTCTTCGGTCGATCGCAATTTGATGCACGTGCGCCTCGCCGATGAATCCGTTTGCATCGGGCCAGCCCCCTCACCAAAAAGTTATCTCAACGCCGCTGCGATTATCAGTGCTGCGGAAATCACCGACGCAGTAGCGATTCATCCGGGCTACGGTTTTCTCGCCGAAAATGCCGACTTCGCTGAGCAGGTCGAAAAAAGCGGTTTTGTTTTCATTGGCCCCACCGCGGATGTCATTCGCTTAATGGGCGATAAGGTATCTGCCATCGCCGCCATGAAAAAAGCCGGCGTTCCCACTGTGCCCGGTTCCGATGGCCCCATTACCGAGGACGAGGCGGCGACAATTAAAGTCGCACGTAAAATCGGTTACCCCGTCATCATCAAAGCGGCAGCGGGCGGCGGCGGACGCGGCATGCGCGTAGTGCATTCCGAAGCCGCATTATTGAATGCGGTTTATGTAACGCAAGCCGAAGCAAAAGCTGCATTTGGCGACGATACCGTATACATCGAAAAATTTTTGGAAAATCCGCGTCACGTCGAAATTCAAGTACTCGCGGATGGTCAAGGTAATGCCGTTGCATTGGGTGATCGCGATTGCTCGCTGCAACGCCGCCATCAAAAAGTGTTGGAAGAAGCGCCCGCGCCCGGCATTCCCGATAAAGCGCGCGCCGAAGTCGCAAAAGCCTGTGTCGACGCGTGTGTGAGCATCGGTTATCGCGGCGCCGGCACGTTCGAGTTTTTATACGAGAACGAAAAGTTTTATTTCATCGAAATGAATACGCGCGTGCAGGTCGAACACCCAGTCACTGAAATGGTGACGGGCATCGATATCATCAAAGAGCAATTGCGCATCGCATCAGGCGAAAAATTATCGATCAAGCAAAGCGACATCAAAATCGAAGGCCATTCTTTCGAATGCCGCATCAATGCCGAAGACCCAAAAACCTTCGTACCCTGCCCCGGTAAAGTTACGCATTTTCATGCACCGGGCGGTCCGGGCGTGCGCGTCGATTCGCACTTATACAGCGGCTACACGGTGCCGCCGAATTACGATTCGATGATCGGCAAAATCATCACCTACGGCGACACGCGCGAAGAGGCATTGAATCGCATGCGCCAGGCGCTTGATGAACTCGTCGTCGAAGGCATTCGCACCAATCAGGAATTACAGCGCGATTTGGTGCGCGATTCGGGTTTCCGCAAAGGTGGCGTCAACATTCACTACCTCGAAAAGAAATTGAAGTCCTGACCCTTCACCTCTACAACACGGGACCCAATTAAAAACTCCACCCGAAAAGAATTTGCCGCTTCATGTTCGCGCCATCGGTACAATTGCGCCTTTCTTCACTAACGAGATTGGTGATCGAGTGGCCTGGCTGCAATTAACATTTCCGAGCGATCGCGAAAGCGCATCGCCCTTAGAAGATGCGCTCATCGATTGCGGCGCGGTTTCCGTTACCCTGCAAGACAACGCCGATGAACCCGTGCTCGAACCTGGCGTCGGCGAAACGCCGCTGTGGAGCGAAACCAAAGTCGTCGCGCTATTTACCGAAGATGCCGAAATCGAAATCGTGCTCGCCACACTCGCCGCACAATTTCCCAAGCTGCCACCGTGGACACTCGAGCGCATCGAAGAGCAAGCGTGGGAACGCGCATGGATGGATGATTTTCAGCCCATGCGTTTCGGCCAGCGTTTATGGGTTTGTCCGAGCTGGTGCGAGCCGCCCGATCCGAATGGCGTCGTACTCGCTCTCGATCCCGGCCTCGCCTTCGGCACCGGCACGCATCCAACCACTGCGCTGTGTCTGGAATGGCTCGACGGTATCGATCTAACCGACAAAACCGTCATCGATTACGGTTGCGGTTCGGGCATTCTCGCGATTGCCGCGTTATTACTCGGCGCTGAAAAAGCGATTGCTATCGATAACGACCCGCAAGCGCTGATCGCTACGCACGACAATGCGCTGCGCAATCACATCGATCCCGAACGCCTGCTCACCTACACACCAGAGCAACTCATGTCAGCATCACAACAACAGCCCGCGAATTTCATTGCCGATGTGACTGTGGCCAATATTCTCGCCGGGCCATTGCAATCGCTTGCCCCTACACTTGCGCAGCACACACGCGCACAGGGATTGATTGCACTGTCGGGCATTCTCGAAGAGCAAGCGGGCGCCGTTATGGAGAGCTATCGCACCCATTTTGCGATGCAGCCCGCGATTACGAGCGATGGCTGGGTGCGTTTGAGTGGCATTAAACAAAGCAGCCTTTAAAATGCGCGCACGCTGCATTTACCGCAGAACAAACTCGGAGCGATAACGTCAGCTACACTGCAACGAGTTTTATCGTTTGAATTTTCGGATTTCGCACGCGATACCGACCTCCACAGCAAGAGAGGACAACGTTCGATACATGGACCATCGCATCACCCAATGCCCGCGCTGCGGCACCTCGTTTCGCGTTACTGAAGCCCATCTCGCAGTGGCAGCCGGTGCGGTGCGGTGCGGCTCATGCCTGCATATTTTCAACGCGCGCGATCATTGGGCCGATAGCAAACCCGCCGCCCCCGAGCCCGAAAAGCCATTAGCTCAAAAGAAAATCGACGAGATCGAAATCGGCGACGATGAACTGATCGACGACGACTCACCGATCTTCGATGATGACGAGCCCGAGCCTGCCGCCAAAACCAAGGGCGGAATTATTTTTAACGCCGTCGACGAAGATTTCGAAGTCATCGACGATGGCGGCCCCGAAAAACTCAGCGAATCGTTTCTCGATATCAACAGCTGGGAAGAGGAAAGCGGCCACAGTTTTCGCAACGAACGCATCGACACCGATGAGGACGATGAATCGAACGAAGCCGCATGGACACAGAAGCTGCTCGAAGACGACGAGGAGAAAGTCGAGTCTGCGATCAAGGCTCCTGCTCGCTCGGATGTGTTCGACGAATTCGACAGTGTGCTCGATGCCGTCCCCGAAATCGAAGACGATGAGCCCGAAGACAACAAACCCTCAACCAAAAACGACGATTTCAGCGCCGAGTTTTCTGCCGAGTTCTTAAATATCGATGCGGACAACGATCGCCCCGCGCGCGCGCCAATGAATGACAGCGCCGCAACTTCGACGCTGGCAATCGACACCGAGCCGAACGAGCCCGCGACAACTGCAGGCGAGCCCACTCAACCGCTGTTTGCCTTGCGCGACATCGAGCAGGAGCCGATTCGCCTGCACCAATTCGTGCACGAATCGCGCTGGCCAAAAATTCTGTGGAGCAGCGCCTTTGTCGGCGTACTGGCACTGAGCGTGTGGCAATACATCCATTTTAATTTTGCAGAGCTGGCGCGCGGCTCGCTGCGCCCATGGTTGGCGCAGGCCTGCAATCTGCTCGACTGCGTATTGCCGCCACAATTCGATGTGACACAAGTGCGCACCAACAGCCTGATCGTTCGCAGCCATCCAACCCAGCGCGCTGCGCTCGCGGTCGATGCCATCATCACCAACCAGGCGGATTTCCCGCAGCCCTATCCCGTGCTGCAACTGCAGTTTTCCGACCTCAACGGCGCACCGGTGGCGGGTCGTCGCTTTCTGCCCAGCGAATACCTGAGCGGCGAACTGACCGGCGCACGCCTGATGCCCGTGCAACAACCGGTGCATATCGCGCTGGAAATCGTCGATCCGGGTTCCCGTGCAGTCAATTATCAGCTGAGCGTGGTCGCCCCCGATCTCGCCGAATAACCGCCGCGTCCGCCGCAGGCTGCCGAGCGGCGGAAATTTGCACAAAAAACCGCTGTTCGCACTTTATCCGCACCCCCTCAGCAGGTATCATAGCGCCCTCTTTTTCACCGCCCGCCATACCCTCGGTTGCTAATCAATGTCGTCGTCAACGCTGTCGATATCTCGGCCAACGCTGACCATTGGCGATTACACACTCAGCAGTCCGGTGGTGTTAGCCCCGATGGCAGGTGTTACCGACCGCCCCTTCCGCACGCTGTGCCGTCAACTCGGCGCGGGTCTTGCGGTGTCGGAAATGGTGACGAGCGACAGCTCGCTGTGGAGCAGCCGCAAATCGCAATGGCGGATGGATCACAGCGGCGAAAGCGGTCCAATCTCGGTGCAAATCGCCGGCAGCGAACCGCAGCAGATGGCTGAAGCGGCCAGACTCAACGTCGATAACGGTGCGCAAATCATCGATATCAACATGGGCTGCCCGGCCAAGAAAGTGTGCAAACGTGCGGCGGGCTCCGCGTTATTACGAGACGAAGCACTGGTCGATGCGATTTTGAATGCGGTGACGAACGCAGTTTCGGTTCCCGTCACCTTGAAAATTCGCACCGGCTGGTCGCCGGATGAGCGCAACGCCGTGCAAATTGCTCGGATTGCCGAAAATGCAGGTATCCGTTTGCTGTCGGTACACGGCCGCACGCGAGCCTGTAAATTCGAAGGTGAAGCGGAATACGAAACCATTGCGGCAGTAAAAGCTGCTGTTTCGATCCCCATCGTCGCTAACGGCGATATCGATTCACCCGAAAAAGCCGCTGCAGTCTTGGCGGCGACACGCGCCGATGGCGTCATGATCGGTCGCGCCGCACAGGGCCGCCCTTGGCTGTGCGGACAAATTGCGCAGTTTCTCGCGCACGGAACTTACAACGCTGCACCGGACGCTCAGCAATTGCGGCAAATTCTGCTGACGCACTTACAGAATTTGCACGAATTTTATGGAGAGCCGATGGGCGCGCGTATCGCGCGCAAACATGTCGGTTGGTACCTCGCAGACCAACCTGGCGCGGCCGATTTTCAGCGCACATTTAATCAGCTGGAGCACGCCGCCGAACAATATCGCGCTCTCGACCATTGGTTTGCGAGATTAATGAATGAGGAACAAGCAGCATGAACAATAGCGAACGCTTTGACACAACGACATCCGCCACTGCACTGAATGCGGCCGATTTGCAAAAGCAGCATTTGACGCACGCACCCGTGTCGCAAGCACAAACGTTACGCGATAGCGTTGCGATCGCACTCAGCAATTATTTCAAGCACCTCGACGGCCAGGATGTCACCGACGTTTACAATATGGTGTTGTCGGAAGTCGAAGCACCGCTGCTCGAAGAAGTATTGCGCTACACCCGCAACAACCAAACCAAAGCAGCCGTATTGCTCGGACTCAATCGCGGCACACTGCGCAAAAAACTCAAGCAATACGACCTGCTGTAATCAATTAGCAATTCCATAAAAGGGGTGATACGTCACCCCTTTTTGTTTCGACAAAATACCGAACATTAATTGCCACGAGATTCGAAATGACTACACATCCCAATTTCGCTCCCGTCAAACGCGCTCTTATCAGTGTGTCGGATAAAACCGGCATCGTCGATTTTGCCAAGCAGCTCACCGCACTCGGTGTTGAAATTCTGTCGACGGGCGGCACTTACAAATTATTGAAAGACAATGCCGTCGCCGTCACCGAAGTTTCCGAATATACGCAATTTCCGGAAATGATGGATGGCCGCGTCAAAACGCTGCACCCGAAAATTCACGGCGGCATTTTGGGCCGTCGCGGCACTGACGACGACGTGATGTTTGAACACAGCATCAAGCCGATCGACATGGTGGTCGTGAATTTATATCCGTTCGAGCAAACCGTCGCGAAACCGAATTGCTCGCTCGAAGATGCGATCGAAAATATCGATATCGGCGGACCGACGATGGTACGTGCAGCGGCAAAAAATCACGCGTTCGTTAATATCGTGGTAAATACCTCGGATTACTCGGCAATCATCGACGAGCTGAAAAGCAACAACGGCGCGACGAGCTACGCCACACGCTTTAACCTCGCGATTAAAGCCTACGAACACACCGCCGCTTACGACGGCGCCATCGCCAATTATTTCGGCCGTCTGGTTCCGGGCGGTAGCGAACAATTCCCGCGCACCTTCAATCTGCAATTCATCAAAGCGCAGGAAATGCGTTACGGCGAAAACCCGCACCAGCTTTCCGCGTTCTACGTTGAAAAGGCGCCGAAAGAAGCGAGTATTTCGACCGCGAAACAATTGCAAGGCAAAGAGCTGTCATACAACAACATCGCCGACACCGATGCTGCGCTCGAATGCGTCAAGCAATTCGAGCAGCCTGCATGCGTTATCGTTAAACATGCGAATCCCTGTGGTGTTGCTATCGCAGAAAATATTGGCAAAGCGTATGACCTCGCCTTCGAGACCGATACCGAATCCGCATTCGGCGGCATCATTGCGTTTAACCGCGAACTCGATGCGAAAACTGCGCAAACGATTGTCGATCGTCAATTCGTCGAAGTGATCATTGCGCCGAGCGTTGCTGCGGGCGTGAGCGACATCGTCGCCGCAAAGAAAAATGTACGCCTGTTAATTTGTGGCGAGCTGACAGCCCAGGGCCGCGCGTGGGATTACAAACGCGTCAACGGCGGCCTACTGGTGCAGGATCGCGATCTCGGCATGGTCAGCGCGAGCGATTTGAAAATCGTCACCAAACGTCAACCAACCGAAGCGGAAATTCGCGATTTGTTATTCACCTGGAAAGTCGCGAAATTTGTGAAATCGAATGCCATCGTTTACGGCAAAGATGGCCGCACCATTGGCGTGGGCGCGGGACAAATGAGCCGCGTCAATTCAGCGCGCATCGCTGCGATCAAAGCCGAGCATGCGAAACTCGAAGTGAAAGGCGCGGTGATGGCATCCGATGCGTTCTTCCCGTTCCGCGATGGTATCGATAACGCTGCAAACAATGGTATTAGCTGCGTAATTCAGCCCGGCGGTTCGATTCGCGACGATGAAGTTATCGCAGCAGCGGATGAACACGGCATGGCGATGGTCTTCACGGGCATGCGGCATTTCCGTCACTGATTAACTGTTACATTCGTAGGGGCGCTGCTTGCTGCGCCCTTTGGAATTACGACATACCAGGGCGCAGCAAGCAGCGCCCCTACTGGATATGAAAATGAAGGTTTTGATTATCGGCAGCGGCGGACGCGAACACGCACTGGCTTGGAAAGTTGCACAAGCCGCACGCATCGAAAAAGTTTTCGTCGCACCCGGCAACGCGGGAACGGCACGCGAAAACAAAGTCGAAAATATTGCAATCGATCCGCTCGACTTTGAAAAGCTGATGGCTTTCGTTGAAGCGAACGATGTTGCATTAACAATCGTTGGTCCTGAAGCTCCGCTCGTTGCCGGTATTGTCGATGCATTCGAGCAACGCGGCCTGCGCTGCTTCGGTCCGCGCAAAGGTGCAGCGCAACTCGAAGGCTCGAAAGCGTTCACCAAAGATTTTCTCGCACGTCACAAAATTCCAACAGGCGCTTATCAAAACTTTACCGAGATCGAACCCGCGCTTGCGTATATTCGCAAACACGGCGCACCGATTGTGGTGAAAGCCGATGGCCTCGCTGCCGGTAAAGGTGTGATCGTTGCGATGACAATCGCCGAAGCCGAAGACGCGGTGCGCGACATGCTCGCGGGCAATGCGTTTGGCTCAGCCGGCTCACGCGTCGTGATCGAAGAATTTCTCGACGGCGAAGAAGCGAGTTTCATCGTCATGGTCGATGGCGAACACGTATTGCCGATGGCGACGAGTCAGGACCACAAACGCGTTGGCGATGCCGACACCGGCCCTAACACCGGCGGTATGGGGGCGTACTCACCCGCACCCGTTGTTACCGATGCCGTGTTCCAACGCGCAATGGATGAGGTGATTTATCCAACCGTTCGCGGCATGGCGGCGGAAGGAAATTCGTATACCGGATTTTTGTACGCGGGCTTAATGATCATGGCCGACGGCAGTCCGAAAGTGATCGAATATAACTGCCGTTTCGGCGATCCTGAAACACAGCCGATCATGATGCGGTTGCAATCCGATCTCGCCGCATTGTGCGAAGCGGCATTGGATAAAAAACTCGATCAAATCGACGCGCAGTGGGACAAACGCGCTGCGCTCGGCGTCGTGTTAGCGGCAGGCGGATATCCTGGCGATTATCGCAAAGGCGATGTGATTAAAGGTTTGCCTGAAAACGAAACCGGCGCCGTGAAAACTTTTCATGCCGGGACAAAAATCGAAAACACAAATTCCGAAAATAACAACGTCGTTACCAACGGCGGTCGCGTACTTTGCGTCACTGCGCTTGGCAATACAGTCGCTGAAGCGCAAAAACTCGCGTACGCACAAGTCGATAAAATTCACTGGGAAGGCGGCTTCTGCCGACGCGATATCGGCTATCGCGCTATCGCCCGGGAGTAATCGGCATGCGGCAGCCGCATCGCGCACAAGCAATCGGGATGCGTTGGCTGCCGCTGTGGCTCTGTTTGGTTTGCGCATCGTCGTTCGGCGCACCGCTGATTAAGATCACGCACGAATTCACTCGAGCCGATCTTTCGCAATACGCAGACATCCTTGTTGACCCTTCGCTGCAACTCACGATCGATCAAGTAGCGACCTCACCCATCGCTAATAATTTTGCGCCGGCGACTTCTGCGCTATTTCAAAAAGCCGACCGCCGCAATGTTTACTGGCTGCGCCTGGGTGTCGATAACCCCTTGCACGAAACGCGCATGCTCGCCATCAATAGGCGCGTCTCCAACAATGTGGCGATCGAGGCATTCGATGCATCGCTGCAACCGTTGCCGTTGCAACGAACCCCGCTGCTCAACCTGCTGATTCCACCTCAATCAAAACAATTATTTTATTTGCGGGTCGGACCGGGTGCGCTGGAATTATCGCAACTCGAACTGCTCAGTCTCGAACAATATCTCGCCGATTATCATGCGCTGTCATGGCTGACAGGACTTTTTCAGGGCGTATTGTTATTTTTCGCTATCGCAGCAACCGGTGGCCGGCTGCTGCGCAACGACAACGCGTATTTGTGGCTAGCTGGCCATTGCTGCGTATTTTTCGTATTCCAAACACTGTATCGCGCCGATTACAACCCAATACTATTCAACTATATTCCGGAGTGGCCGCTGCGTAGCCCACTCCTCCTGACCTGCTTTCTGGTATCCAATATTTGTGGCATTCAGATCGCATTTCATCTGGCGATTACACGCACGGCACGCGGCAAGCATTTTTTGAATTTGTTGTTATGGATTTGTGCACTCGCAACACCCATTGTTTTCATATTAAAAACCCCGATAAACACAGCCATGACGCTGTGCATCACACTGCTCGTCGCACTGACTACTCTGGCCATTGCGCTCTATAACTTTTTGCTTTCGCATCGACGCGAGCTATTGTTCTATGCCCTCGCGCGCACATTGATGCTTCTAATCGCTCTCGGCGGCGGCTTCGCCTGGCGCAGCAATAGCAGTTTGCGATTGATTACCGACAATATGATTCCGATTGCCATGACGGCAGAAGCCATCTGCCTGCTCGGCATTTTGGTATGGCGCAGTTTCGAACAGCAGCGCGAACGTATACACAGCGAGCGCGAAATTGCAGTATTGGAAGCCGAAGCGCGCAGCCGCACGGAAGTTGTCGCTGAGGTAGGGCATCGTGTGCGCACGCCGATCAGCGGCGTGATCGGTATGCTCGATATGCTGGAGGACACTTCGCTCTCGACAACGCAGCTCGATTATTTGAATACGGTTCGTCGCGCATCGAATGAACTGCTCAACACCGTCAATGAAATTAGCGATATCAGTCGCCTGCAATCGCAATCGGCTCTGCTGCAACAAAGCGTGCTCGATCCACACGCGCTGCTTAGCGAATGCATCGATGGTTTTCGCAGTACAGCTAAAGCCCACAATCTGGAAATCATCAGCGATATTTCGCCGAAATTGCCCGCTCGCGTTTGCGGAGACTCGACGCGATTGCGGCAAATCGTTTTACAGTTGATGCATCACATCATCAATCAATACCGCGACGGCGAAATTGTGGTGCACATGCGCCAGCTGCAACGCGATTGGTTGCGTATCGAAATACAATCGCGAGCACTGCGTATCAAAGATACGAACGATTCCGATCGACGTTTTAATCCATCGCAGCCAGCGCAGGTTCGCTTCGCGATCGCGCGTCAGCTGGTCAACCTGCTTGGCGGCGTCATCGAGACGAAGCACACGCTCGATGACAACGTGCACACTGCTGTCGATTTAGAACTGCCGTTCGTGGAACGCGATGAACCCGACAACGCTGTCGATGTCACTCTGCAGAATAAGCGGCTGCTCGTCATCGATGACAACTCGACTTTCTGCGAGGTCATCGCGCGGCAGGTACAACACTGGGGCATGATGACGTTCGTTGCGCACAGCATTCACGAAGGGCTGGCGCACCTGCGCAATCAGCTCACACTGAGCCAACCGATCGATATCGTGCTGCTCGACATCGACATTCCCGATCTCGAATCAAGCGATTGGCTACAGCGCCTGCACAACGAAATTCACCCGCTGCCGATGACGATTTTTCTATCCAGCGATGCCAATGAAAATGCGCTCGCGCGCGCCATCGATTCTCGTCGGGTCTTGCTCAAGCCGATCAATCACGCGAATCTGAAAATAACGCTGATCGAAGAATTGAAACGCCGCGAACAACGGCGACTGCCGACCTCTCACAAACGCTCCGATCCGATTCGCTGCCTGTTTGCGGAAGACAATTCGCTCAATGCGGAAGTGCTGTCGTCGATGCTCGATCGATTGGGCGTCATTTACACCGCAACGAGCAACGGGCAAGAAGCCGTCGACGCCTGTCAGCGCGGCAATTTCGACATCATTTTGATGGATTGGGATATGCCGGTCATGGATGGCTGGGAAGCCAGCCGCCGCATTCGCGAAATTTTCGCAGTGCGCAATCAGGCATCGATTCCGATCATTACGCTCACCGCAAACACCGTTGAAGAATTAGGCGAGCGCGCACGTCAATCCGTCGCCGATGCGCATTTAGTCAAACCGATTCAACTCAACAATTTGCGCGAGCTACTCGAACACTGGACAGGCAAAGTCATTAAGCCGATCGATCACAGCCCCACTTGATCGCTGCGCAAAAAATATTTCGGTCGATTTGCCTGAGTTGATTTTTCCTTGCGCGCGGCGGCAATATGCGCACAAGCCATTCCGAAAAAACCTTACCTGTGCAGGTGATACCGATGAGCCGACATTTCTCGTTGATCGATCGCGCGTTAATCCAATTCGATCAGGCCCTGCATACATTAATTCCCGGCAGCGTTCACGCCGACCGCCCTTCGCCAGCGAACAGCACTTCGCCGTTCAATAATGCGACACCAGAACTCAGTGTCGAAGAGCAACGCCACAGCGCGGGATTGATGCGCATCAATCACACCGGCGAAGTCTGTGCGCAGGCGCTCTATCAGGGGCAAGCACTGACTGCTAAAACCGCACCAGTACAAAACGCGATGACACAAGCCGCGCGCGAAGAGATCGATCATCTTGCGTGGTGCGAACAGCGATTAAAAGAATTGAATAGCCGACCGAGTTTACTGAATCCTTTTTTTACGGCGCCTCTTATGCACTCGGCGCAGTGACGGGATTGCTCGGCGATAAAATCAGTCTAGGCTTTGTCGCTGCGACAGAGGAACAAGTTTGCAAACATTTACGCGACCATTTAACGCAACTGCCTGATCACAACGATGCCGATCGCGCAGTGCTCCAACAAATGCTTGTCGATGAAGAAAAACATGGCACTGCAGCACTCGAACACGGCGGCGCGGATTTCCCGAACTGGTTAAAGCGCGGTATGACTGCGGTGTCGGGCGTGATGACCAAATCGACGTATTACGTTTAGACGCCGGAGGGTATTTTATTCGCGCCCAGCATCAGCGAATAAAACGTAAACCGCTGATCGGCGGATGACAGATCAGCTGCACGACATTGCCATCGGGATCGAGACAATAAAAACTGCGCGCGCCATCGCGATGCGTTTTCGGCGCTTTCAGAATGCGTACACCATTGGCAGTCAAAAACTCGTGCCACGCATCGACCTGTTCGGGCGTATCGATAACAAAACCAATATGATCGAGTCGTTGCTGTGCAGGGTCGCGCGCTGCCCCCATGAAGCGATGAATCGCCAGGTTATCGTTGCCCGATGTCAGATAGAAATTATCCGGATCGGGATTCCACTCCACACGCATGCCGAGCAGCTCGGTGTAAAACCAAACGGTCTCGTCGAGCGCAGCCACGAACAGTGCGACGTGGCGCATTCCCGCGGTGGATGCGGGGCGCGCACCGCTCACACCGCTCATGCCCATTTCGGAATTTGGCGTATTCATTAATTACGGCTCGACAATCTCATAGGTATGCGAAATTTCGACGTCTGCCTTACCGAGCATGATCGACGCCGAGCAATATTTTTCGGCCGACAAATCCACCGCACGCCTGACATACGACTCCTTCAAGTCGCGTCCCTTGACGATGAAATGCATGCGGATCTTGGTAAAGACCGCCGGCACCGCATCGGCGCGATCGGCTTCGAGCTTGACCTCACAATCGGTAACGTCCTGCCGCGACTTTTGCAAAATACTGATGACGTCGATCGACGAGCACGCGCCGACGCTGATCAACAGCATTTCCATCGGCCGCATGCCGATATTGCGACCGCCATGATCGGGCGGCCCATCGAGCACTACGGCGTGTCCACTCCCACTTTCGGCGACCAACGCAGCGCCATCGATCCACTTCACACTGGCATTTAGCATTTATTAGCCCATCAACACTTTGAAAACTTGAACAGATTAACATAAGGAGCATGCTCATCCGCCCAATCCTGGTAATTCACAGCGGTCATACTATCATTGAGTCACACTGCATTATCATTGGCACACATTGCGTTTAGCGTTGTGGAAAGAGGCGCACCTTGGTTACTGTCTCGTTAAAACCTGGAATTAAAAATATCGATGAGTTCTTAGCGCACTGTCATCGACGGCGCTATCCATCGAAAAGCACCATCATTTACGCGGGCGACGCCAGCGATTCGCTCTATTACATCATCAAGGGCTCGGTCACCGTACTGATCGAAGACGACGACGGCCGCGAAATGATCGTCGCCTATCTCAACGACGGCGATTTCTTCGGCGAGATGGGCCTGTTCGACCCCGAAGACTCGCGCAGTGCGTGGGTTCGCGCCAAAACCGAATGCGAAGTCGCTGAAATTTCGTACGCGAAGTTCAAAGAGCTGAGCGATAAACACCCGGAGATCGTATTCGCGATCGGCAACCAACTCGCTCGCCGCTTGCGCCAAACCACGAAGAAGGTCGGCGACCTCGCCTTCCTCGACGTGACTGGCCGCGTTGCGCGCACGCTGCTCGAATTGTGCAAACAACCCGATGCGATGACGCACCCCGACGGTATGCAGATCAAAATCACCCGGCAGGAAATCGGACGCATCGTCGGCTGCTCGCGCGAAATGGTCGGCCGCGTTCTCAAAACGCTCGAAGATCAGGGGCTGGTGCATGTGAAAGGTAAAACGATGGTGGTCTTCGGCACACGTTAAATCGTTAACCATCCCATGACCGAAAAACAAAAAGGCGCTTTAAAAGCGCCTTTTTTATTGCCGATATTCAATCCATCCCAGAGAAACAAACACTGACCCGTGGTTTAGAAAAACAAGCGCGGATCTTTGGTTTAAAAAAATAAACGCTGAAGCTCTGCCCCCGGATCCGACGCGCGCATAAACGCTTCGCCGACCAGAAATGCATTCACGCCGTGCTGGCGCATCAAACCCACATCGTCGCGCGTGTGAATGCCGCTCTCGGTGACGACAATCGTGTCGTCGAGCAAATCGTCGAGCAGATCGATCGTGGTATTCAAGTTAGTCTCGAAATTGCGCAAGTCGCGATTGTTGATACCGAGCAGACGATTACCGAGCGGAATCGCACGCTCCAGTTCTTCGCGATTATGCACCTCGACCAGCACATCGAGCCCCCACTGCAAGGCGACATCGCTGAGTTCGTCGAGCTGATCATCCGATAACGCGGCGGCAATCAGCAGAATACAGTCGGCACCAAGTGCGCGCGCTTCGACGACCTGATACGGATCGACCGTGAAATCCTTGCGCAGCACCGGCAAACTGCAGGCTGCGCGCGCGGCCTGCAGATAGGCATCGCTGCCCTGAAAGAAGTCGACATCGGTGAGTACGGAAAGACACGCCGCACCGCCGCGCTCGTAACTTTTTGCGATCGCGACGGGATCGAAATTCGCGCGAATCACACCTTTGCTCGGCGAAGCTTTTTTGACTTCGGCGATTACGGCCGGCTCATTTTTCTCGACACGACTCGCAATCGCTGCGACAAAATCGCGCGCCGCAGGTTGGGCGTTAGCGCGGGTTTCGAGTTCGCCGAAGCTGACGCTCTTGCGGCGCTCGGCCACCTCTTCGTGCTTGCGCGCGAGAATTTTTTTCAGCACGTCGGGTGTATCAGTTGCACCATAGCTATTGGTCATAACAGCAACCCTTGCGTGAAGACGGCCAGCTCTTCCATTTTCTCGCCGGCGCGACCACCATGAATTTCGTCTTCGGCGAGCTGAACGCCGCGACGCCAGTCGGGAACAACCCCCGCCACATACAGGGCAGCCCCCGCGTTGAGCGCAATAATATCCGCCGCCTTGCCCGCCAATTCAATATCGACACCGGCCTCGTCGTGCCCGCGCTTGAATGCCGCGCGGATCAACTGCAACGAGGACTGCGTATCCGGCACCGACAAACCGATCAAGCTTTGACTGCGCACGCCGAAGTCTTCCGGCTGCACATCATACTCCTGCACGACGCCATTCTTCAGCTCGGCAACGCGAGTCGTGGTGGCCAGACTGATCTCATCGAGACCATCGCGCGCATGCACGACCAGCGCGTGTTCCGATCCGAGCCTGCCGAGCACCTCGGCGAGTGGGCGGCACAGCGCAGGATTAAACACACCGACCACCTGCCGTTTGACCGACGCAGGATTAGTCAGTGGGCCGAGAATATTGAAAATCGTGCGCAAACCGATTTCCTTGCGCGGACCGATCGCATGTTTCATCGCGCTGTGATGATTGACCGCGAACATGAAACCGACGCCAACTTCCTTCACACAGCGCGCTACTTGAGCCGGTGTTATATCGAGACGAACGCCTGCCGTTTCGAGCAGATCGGCGCTGCCGCTTTTCGACGACACCGCGCGATTGCCGTGCTTAGCAACGTGCGCACCTGCCGCTGCAGCAACAAAACTCGCCGCAGTAGAGACGTTGAATAAATTGGCGCCATCGCCGCCGGTGCCGACGATATCGACGAGATACGGCACAGCGCCGACATCGACCGGCGAAGCCAACTCGCGCATGACGAGCGCAGCACCCTCGATTTCATCGAGGCTTTCGCTTTTCATGCGCAACGCGATCAGCAGCGCAGAAATCTGCGCGGGCGTGCATTGCCCCGTCATCACCGAGCGCATGACGGCCTGCATCTCACTCGTACTCAAATCGAGATTGTCGGCAACGCGTGCGATAGCCGCTTTAATTTCCATACTCAACTCACCTTAACGTTCGCAACCATCGAGAAAGTTTTTCAACATCTCGTGGCCGTACTGCGTGAGAATCGATTCAGGATGAAATTGCACACCATCGATCGCGAGCGTTTTATGGCGCACGCCCATGATCTCGTCGATTTGTCCGTCCTCAGTTTGCGTCCACGCAGTCATTTCGAGGCAATCGGGCAGTGTTTCTTTCGCGATGATTAACGAGTGATAACGGGTCGCCTCTAACGGGCTCGGCAAGCCGCGAAATACGCTCGTACCGTTGTGATAAATCTTTGACACTTTACCGTGCATCACCTGACGCGCGCGCACCACATCGCCACCGAAAACTGCGCCGATGCTTTGATGGCCGAGACACACACCGAGCAATGGAATTTTTCCGGCGAAATGTTCGATCGTCGCCATCGAAATACCTGCTTCTCTTGGCGAGCATGGACCCGGTGAAATCACGATTTTTTCCGGACGTAATTTTTCGATATCAGCGACGCTGATTTCATCGTTGCGCACGACTTTCACATCGGCTTTTAATTCGCCAAGATACTGCACGATGTTGTAAGTAAACGAATCGTAGTTGTCGATCATTAAAATCATGGCGGCGCTCCTTAATTCTTCGCGCTGTCGGCGTCAGTTTGGATTGCTGTGGATTGAGCCCCACTGGTTTGGGCCATGGACGCCGCACGAAAAATCGCGCGCGCCTTATTCATGGTTTCTTTCCACTCCAAACGCGGCACCGAGTCCGCCACCACGCCGCCACCCGCTTGCGCGTACAGGCGACCGTCTTTGATTACGGCGGTGCGAATCGCAATCGCCGTATCCATATTGCCATTCCAGCCGAGATAACCGACGGCGCCGCCATAAATACCGCGCTTCACCGGTTCCAACTCGTCGATGATTTCCATCGCGCGCACTTTCGGCGCGCCGGATAACGTGCCTGCCGGCAATGTCGCGCGCAGCACATCCATCGACGATAAATTCGGTTTTAATTTTCCGATCACGTTCGACACGATATGCATCACGAACGCGTAACGCTCGACACTCATTTGATCCGTGACGACCACCGAACCAATTTCCGCGACACGACCGACATCGTTGCGTCCCAAATCGATCAGCATCAAATGCTCGGCAATTTCTTTGGGATCGGCGAGCAATTCGGCTTCGAGCGCCTTATCTTCCGCTTCGGTATGACCGCGCCGGCGCGTACCTGCGATGGGGCGAACAGTGATCTCACCGTTTTCCGAACGCGCGAGAATTTCAGGACTGGAGCCTGCGATTTGAAACTCGCCGAGATCGAGAAAATACAAATATGGCGAGGGATTCAGATGCCGCAACGCGCGATAGAAATTGATCGGCTCAGCGGTGAATGGAATCGACAAACGTTGCGACGGCACCACTTGCATGATGTCACCCGCCAACGTGTATTCCTTAATACGCTCAACCGCCGCGAAATATTTTTCTTCGCCGAAATGCGACTTGAATGCGCTCTCCGGCAATTCACCCGGCTGCGGCGCCAACGGCGGCAATACCGGCGGCGCCGAGCGCAAACGCAGTTCCAATTGATCGAGTTTTTGCTCGGCGTGCAGCAGCGCATCGTTCTGCGCCGGGTCGGCGTGCGTGATGAGTTTGAGCGTGCCGTTGAGATTATCGAAAACGATAACGTCTTCGGACAGCATCAATAAAATATCGGGCGTACCGAGCTCATCGTGCGGGCAAGTTTTTGCGAGTTTTTTCTCGACGTAGCGTACGGTGTCGTAACCGAAATAACCGACCAGGCCGCCTGAAAACGCGGGCAGACCATCGACAGGAGCAACGCGATAACGCTGCTCGAATTGCTCGACGAACGCGAGCGGATCGGTTTCGGGGTGCTGCTCAATCACTTCGCCATCGCGATACACACGCACGTAATGGCCATAGACCTTGATGATCGTGCGCGCGGGCAGACCGATGATCGAATAGCGCCCCCACTTCTCGCCGCCCTGCACCGACTCGAACAGATACGAATAGGCACCGCGCGCGAGTTTCAAATACGCACTGAGCGGAGTGTCGAGATCGGCGAATACATCGCGATGAACGGGAATACGGTTGAAATTCTGCGCCGCCAGCTCGGCGAAACGTCGGGAGTCCATGCTGATATCCTCGAAGAAACGTTAATAAACAGGCGTCGGGTTAAGACGCGGCAAACACTGCGATGGCAATTACCATCGCCAACGCGTTACCTCACGCACATGCAGTGCGATCTGTTTATCAAGAGCAGTCGAGCTCACCGCGCATTCTCCGAGTATAGAAAGAGGCCAAAAAAAGCCGCTGAAGAAAGAAGAAAGTGACCGCATTCTACCGGCACTGGCGAAGGATAGGCAAAGGAAAAGTCAGACGGCGATCAGATCAAGGAACGAGTCGATAATGAGATCGGGCTTCTCCGCCTCGATGGGGCGGCCATGGTTGTACCCGTGGCGCACGCAAATCACCGGCATGCCGGCCGCGCGCGCGGCGCGCACATCGTTGCGCGAATCGCCGACCATGATCGCTCGCGCCGGCGCTACGTCGAGTTGTCGACAGGCTTCGAGCAATGGCGCGGGATCGGGTTTTCGCTGTGGCAAGATATCGCCGCTCACAACCACCGGCAGCCATTCGCGCAGATCGAAATGATCGATCAACGGCTCGGTGAAACGAGCGCCTTTATTGGTGACGCACGCCATGCGTATTCCGCGCTCGTAACAATATTGCAACGCTTCGCGCACACCGGGGAACAAATGGCTGCTGTGATTGAGGCACTCGCCATAATGGCGTTGATAAATTTGCAACGCCTTATCCACTAACACACCGTTAACCGACGCATCGTTAATCGATAAGTGATCATCACTGGTTATCGCAAACTGTAACGCCTCAATTACCAACTGACGCGCACCATCACCGACCCATTGCGACACGCGCTCGATGCCCGCCAACGGCAAATGTAATTCCGCGAGCATGCGATCAATCGCAATTGCGAGATCGGGCGCACTCGCGAGCAGTGTGCCATCGAGATCAAACAGCAGCGCTTCGACGGGGTCGCGCAATAGTTTTTCAAAACTCATATAAACAACTTAAAAATTTAAACGTTCGCGAGTTCAGCACGCATCGCATCGATCACAGCTTTGTAATCGGGCTGATTGAAAATTGCCGAGCCCGCAACAAATGTATCAGCGCCTGCCGCGGCGATTTCACGAATATTTTTCGCGCTGATGCCGCCGTCGACTTCGAGACGAATATCGAAGCCACTCGCATCGATCAACGCACGCACTTCGCGAATTTTATCGATCGTCGATGGAATGAATTTCTGCCCGCCGAATCCCGGGTTCACCGACATCAATAAAATCATATCGACTTTATCGAGCACATATTTCAGCGGTTCGATGCCGACGTGTGGATTGAGCACGAGCCCGCCTTTACAACCGGTATCGCGAATTAATTGCAGCGAACGATCGACGTGCGTCGATGCATCCGGATGGAACGTGATGTACGATGCCCCGGCTTTGGCAAAATCACCGATGAGTTGATCGACCGGACTCACCATCAGATGCACATCGATCGGCGCAGTGATGCCGTACTTGCGCAATGCCTGACACACCATCGGGCCGATCGTGAGATTCGGCACATAATGATTATCCATCACATCGAAATGCACGATGTCAGCACCAGCCGCAAGCACGGCATCGACTTCAGCGCCGAGGCGTGCGAAATCCGCAGAGAGAATCGATGGTGCAATCCAAAAATTGGTCATTGGCTCTTACCCATGCAACGAAAAACTAACTATGGAGCGAAAATCGCGAGAGCCGCTATTCTAATCAGGCAGCGCGCACTCTTCGACAGGAAAATCTCCACTCATGAAAAAACTGGTCGCCATCATCCTATCCGGCTGGCTATGCGGCGCAGCGTTTGCGCAATCCAATCCATCGCCCGCCGCAAATGCGCAATCGACCGCCGGATCTCAAGCAGTGCCATCAACTCAAACGACGCCTGCCAGCATTGGCAGTGTCGGCAACAACAATGCGCTCTACACCGATCGCATTCCGCCCGAGCAAATGCTTACGCTCGACGCTGGCAGCGATAAATTTCAAGCCCGCCACATTGCCGATCTTTCGGGACAGCCGCGCGGAGCCGTCATTATTCTGCACGATTCGGGACAGCACCCGAGCTGGCCATTCACCGCCGCTGCGCTGATCGACGATTTACCACTACACGGCTGGGATGTGCTGAATATCGAATTGCCCACACCAGCGATCGAGAATGCAAAACCAGAGGCATCGACACAGACGGCGCCTGCTGCTGCAAATAATTCGCCGGCAGCGGCAAATGCTGCACCCAACACTCCCGCAACAACTACCGCCACTCCCACAACAACTACCGCCCCACAGACAACGACAACCGCTATCGAACCGCAGGCGCAAACGCGCATCAGTGCGGCGATTAAATACTATGCCGATCAGAATCAGCGCAATATCGTGCTGATCGGATTTGGCAGCGGAGCAACTCGCGCTGCGGAAAATTTGCGATCGATTATTGCAGCCACGCCCAACAGTACCGCACCGCTCAGCGCACTCGTTATGATTGCGCCACTGCAACAACTCAATGGCATTGAGATGAATTTACCGAAACTGCTGCCGCTGACAGGAATCGCTGCGCTCGATATGGTGCTCGATAACGATGTGCAGGCTCGCGCAGAAGCGGAAGCGCGTCGCCGCGCCGTCTTACACCAGCGCACGCGCATTTACACGCGACTGGAGTTGCCACCATTGAACAATGCGAGCGATCCGCAGCACAGTCTCATGGTGAAACGTGTGCGTACGTGGCTGCAGAAAAATGCGGTTGAGCCGACAGCGCCCGCGCAACCAATCACGCCATAATTAACAAAAAAACCAAGGAGATTTAACGTGGATAGCGATTTTGCCTTCGCAACCCTTTTCAATTTTTCGGTCAATATTGCCTACACGGTCACCGCATTGTTGGTTGCGGTACTGTCATTGAAAATCGTCGACAAATTACTTCTCAAGAAATTGGACATTGAAGATGAATTAAAGAAAAACAATATAGCTGTCGCTATTTTTTCCTCATCCATACTCGTTTTTGTGGCGATCTTGGTTGCACAAGGATTGCGCGGCTAACCCGCATAATGCAAAACATGATTCAATGTCGACTGCCGCAGTTTTTGCTAGCCATTGCGCTCTCAACGCCCTTCGCCGCACAGCCTTTGCTTGCGCAGGAGGGCAAAAGAGCGGATAACGCACGCAATATTCCGAAGACACAAGCAAGCGCTCCCTCAAAACCGCCAGATACGACCATCAAATTGCGCGACCCGAACGATCCAAGAGAGGGCGACATTCAGGTCGTGGGCGATCAACAAATCATTAAAGCGACAACGTTGCAGCAAGAATTAGCCGCCTTGGAGAGCCATTCGAAAACGGTCACGCTGCATACCAAGAAAGACAACAAATTGCTCGCAGTGGCCGCGCCGTCAGCAAACCGCTCGCTGCATTTTCCAAGCGCTTACCTTTTGGGCCGCACGCCCTATAAAGTCACCGAGCGCTGGATGCCTCTGTACGTTATCTCCGAACGCATCCATTACCAACTCGATGACGAACAATTTCCGGGACGCGAAGAGGTCTGGTTGACCACCATGCAAACCTGGAAAAAAGCGCATGGCGATTGCGAGGATCACGCAATATTGCTGGCGGACTGGTTAATCGAGATGGGACTTGATGCGCGTGTCGTGCTTGGCACTCATGGCGATAACGGTCATGCCTGGGTAATCGTCTTCCACGATGGTGACGAGTACCTCTTGGAGGCCACGCGAAAACGTTTCTTAGAACGCTGGGCTTCCTATTCCTTGGCGAGCATGCTGCCCCAATATCACCCCGAGATGATGTTCAATCGCGACGATTTATGGGTGAACTCGGGCAGCAAGCTGACGACTTCGTATTCGGGCAAGCAGTGGAAAAAAGCGCTGCACTTTTCACCCGATGCACAGGATGGAACTTCCCGCGCTAACTTAACAACGCGTTGATATCGCGCAACCGCTCCGGCGTGCCGATATCGAACCAGCGTCCGCCGAAATATTCGCCGCTTACTTTGCCTTCGCGCATGGCGCGTTTAAGCAGCGGCACAATGGAAAAAACACCGTCGGTGCAACCATCGAACAATGCAGGATCGATAATGCGAATGCCGGTCCAAGTGAGCCTTTCACCGACGCCACTCTCGCTGACAACTCCCTCGCTCAGATAAAAATCGCCATCAGGATGCTGCGGTGGATTGTTCGTCATTACCAGATGCGCAAGCGCTGAACTTTTCGCGAGAGAAATATCGAGCAGATTTTTGAGTGAATAATCCGTCCACACATCGGCATTCATGGCGATAAATGGCGCATCGCCTTGCACTTCACCACGAAGAAGCGGTAGCGCACGAAAAATTCCGCCGCCCGTGTCGAGCGGCTCGCCTTCGCGCGAATAGCGAATTTCGCAGCCAAATCGACTGCCATCGCCCAAATACTTTTCGATTTGTTCACCGAGATAAGCATGATTGATGACGATCTCGGTGATGCCCGCATGCACGCAGTTACGCACGTGATGTTCGATAAGCGGCATGCCAACGACGCGCAACATCGGCTTCGGCGTGTTATCGGTAAGCGGGCGCATGCGTGTGCCAAGCCCGGCCGCAAGGATCATCGCCTTCATGCTGTGGGCAACTTATCGACTTTCAGTTGATCGAGCAGCACTGCCAGCGGTGCGAATTCGGGGCGACGCGCGCAAGCGCCGCGCAGATAATTGAAAAAACGCGGCACGTCGCCGACGTATTTCGGCTTGCCGTCGCGATGGCAGATGCGCGCGAAAATACCGATCACTTTGAGATGACGTTGCGTGCCAATAAAATCGCAGTCGCGATAAAAGTCGTCGAACGCTGTCGGCACCGCCAACCCCGCGTCGCGCGCACGCTGCCAATACAGGCGCAGCCATTTTTCAACGCGCGCTTCGGGCCAGCTGATAAATGCATCCTTGAATAAACAAATCGGATCGTACGCAATCGGCCCGCACACCGCATCCTGAAAATCGAGTACGCCGGGCTGAGATCTGTTAAATACAGGATAACTGATCATCAAATTGCGCGGCATGAAATCGCGGTGCACGAAGACTTTCGGCTGCTGCAAAATTTGATCGATCAACAAATTAAAAATGCGATCGAGTTCAGCGCGTAAGTTGGCATCGACCTCGATACGCAAATGTTTTTGCAAATACCAGTCGGGAAATAATTCGAGTTCGCGCTGCAGCAAGGCGCGATCGTATTGCGGAAAATCACTCGGGCAAACGATTTTTTGTTGGGCGATTAGCGCATCGACTGCGGCATCGAATAAAGCATCTGCATTGGCGTCGTTGAGCACATCGAGATAGGTTTGCGTACCGAGATCGCTGAGCACCATCCAGCCGCGCTCGGGCTCCGCCGCAATAATGTGCGGCACGTGCACACCGCCGCTCGCCAGCAATTTCGCGATGCGAATAAACGGCGCACAGCTCGCCGTTTCGGCGCTCGCATCCATCACAATCAACGATTCGTTTTTCAGGTGAAGGCGAAAGTAACGGCGAAAACTCGCATCGGCGCTGGCGGGTTGAAGAACGATTGCTTGCGTGTCGCAGTGCAGTTGTTGCGCGACCCAATGTTGTAGATCGGTCATGGTCGGTATTTGGAATCCATTATCAATGGCTGCATTACAGCGGTGGGAACGCGCGTCGCGCTTTGGCGATCAGGCACTAATGCTTTATTATCCACGCTCGCGTAAAGTCCGGCAAAAATCGATGCTGCCGGCGACCGCAATCGCCGCTGTCCACCAGCGCCGATACCGACCACAGTGACCGGCTGTCGTCATTACAAAAAATCCGAGAGCGCCTAATTGACCTATCTGTCTCGGCCGACTTTTTATCTTTCGGCCAGCCTGCTGTTATTGCCGGCGACCGCCTATGCTGCGGATGGCTGGTCGTGCTTGCCATCGGCCGATGGCGGCTGGTCGTGCTCGGCAAAATCCGAGCAACCGGTATCGGCAAACACTGCCGCGCCGAAGGTGACTGAGCCAAGCACGACCGCAGCGCAGCCAGCCTCGACGCAACCTAGCGCGGCCACATCGCAATCGCCCGCACCGGCAACAACCGCTACTCCTACACACTCTACCCAAGCGAAGACCCTGCCGGAGTCGGGATGGGACTGGATCGCCACGACGGCCGCACTGCCCAACGCGCAATGCTCGCAACCGAGCCCCGCCTGCGACGGCTTTTATGTGGAGGCGCCGCTGGATTGGGAGGATTCCGACAAATCGCCGAAGGATGTGCCCGCACGCATCAGCGCCGCGCATGCGGAATGGGAAGGCGATATCGTCAAGATGGATGGCGGCGTGATATTGACGCGCGGCAACACGCAGTTGATCGCCGAGCGTGCCGATTTCAATCGCAGCACCAATCACGTCAATCTGTACGGCAAGGTCATCGTGCGCCAGCCGCACCTGAAAATCAGCGGCAATAGCGCCGATGTGACGACGGATAACAATTTCGGTCACGTCATCGATGCGCGCATGCTCGATTACAAAGCGGGGATTCGCGTCACTGCAGAGAAACTCACGCGTCGTAAAGAAAGCGTTATTGAACTCGATCGCGCCACTTACACGATCTGCCCGCCGGAAAAAGAAGATTGGCGGCTGGACTCAAAACGCATTCGCCTGAATCGCGAAACCGGACGCGGCGAAGCTGGGCACACCGTGATTCGTGTCGCCGATGTGCCCGTGTTTTACACGCCGTATCTCAATTTCCCGATCGACGATCGCCGCCAATCCGGTTTTCTCTGGCCGATCATGGGCAAAAGCTCGTCGGGATTTGATCTCTCGATTCCGTATTACCTGAACCTTGCGCCGAATTATGACGCGACGCTATCGCCGCGTCTGATCACCGATCACGGCACGATGCTGGAAGCCGAGGGGCGCTATCTCAATCGCTTCAGCAACTGGGTGCTCAGCGGCAACCAGCTGAAAAACGATGAAGCCTCGGGCGATGATCGCTGGCTGGTCGGTCTTCAGGAAAACGGCAATCTCAACAGTTATTTCTCGACAAACATCGATTACACGCGCGTCAGCGATAACGATTATTTCAGCGATTTCAGCATCAACAGCATCAATATCAAACGCCAAACCGCGCTGAACCAACAAGCCTCGCTCAATCTCGGCTACCTGAATTGGTTTTCGTCGCTGCAGGTGCAGCGCTATCAAATCATCGATGAGCTCGTCGCCGAACCGTACCGCAAGGCGCCGCAATTCACGCTGGGCCGCAGCGCCGATGGCGATAATTTCAAACTCGATTATTCGCTGTTTTCGGAAATCACGCGCTTCGATCACACCAATCCGAACTCGACCACCGATCTCGGCAGCCCCTGGATCACCGGCACCCGTACTTACGTCGAACCCGGCATCAGCTTCCCGATGCGCTGGACTTCGAGCTTTATCAATCCTGAGTTCCGCATGCGCTACGTCGGTTACAACCTCAACCGACCCGACTCGCAGCCCGGCGAAACCCAACCGAGCGCATTAGTACCGGAAACCATTCTCGACGCAGGTGTCTTTTTTGAGCGCGAAACCGAACTGTTCGGCAGCTCATATCTGCAAACGCTGGAGCCACGCCTTTACTATCTCTACAGCCCATATCAGGATCAAAGCGATCAGCCGCTGTTCGACACCAATCGGCTGACCTTCGATTATCAGCAATTGTTTCAACCGCGCCGCCTGATCGGCCAGGACCGACTCGAAGATTTCAATCAGCTCGCGTTCGGTATGACCTCGCGCATGATCGACGATGAATCCGGCGCCGAGCTCGGCCGCGCCAGCGTCGGCCAGATTTTCTATTTTGCCGATCGTCGTATTGACGCCACGATCAATGATTCGGTTGCCGATCAGGCAAATTCCGCGATTGCCGGCCAGGTTGTGCTGCAGCCATCCAACTCATTGTGGGCAGCCAGCAATATCCTGTGGGATCAGAGTAATAACAACATCGAGCAGGGCAACGTTTCGGTTCACCATGTCGCCAAGAGTGGTGCGATTTTCAACGTGGCGTATCGCTACCATCAAATCGACCCGACGGTCTCGACGCTCTCGAACGGATTGCGCCAGGCCGATGTCTCTGCGGCATTGCCGCTGAGCCGACGCTGGCGTCTGCTGGCGCGTCTGAATTACGACCTGGATCTGCACACGCCGCTCGAAGATCTGGTCGGTTTCGAATACGAAGACTGTTGCTGGTTTGTCCGCTTTGCGTATCAGCGCGCCGCCTTGGCCGACACATTAGACGTTCTCGGCGAACCGATTTTGGAACGCGACGAAACATTTATGATCGAATTTCAGTTGAAAGGGCTCGGCGGTTTGGGCCAAAAAATGAATTCGCTGCTGCAAGAAAGTATCTGGGGGTATCGTGACCGCTATTAAATTCAACGCATCGATGAGCAGGTTCAACCAATGCGTGAAATGGTGCGGCGCGCTCGCACTCTATCTGCATCTCGCCGCGCCAGCATTCGCACAGGCCGTTGCGGAAACGCAGACCCCCACTGACGCTCAGGCATCGGCTGAAAACGTAGCGGATGGCAACGCGCAACAGCAATTGCTCGATCGTGTGATCGCGATCGTCGATGACGATGTCATTCTGGCGAGCGAGCTGCAGAGCGCCGTCAATCGCATCACGGTGAATATCAAACGCGCGAAACGCGAAGTGCCGCCCGCGGATATTTTGCGCCGCCAGGTATTCGATCAACTTGTGCTCGATAGTCTGCAATTGCAAATCGCCAAACGCGCGGGTGTACGCATTCAGGACAGCGAGCTGAACGATCAGCTCGAACAGATCGCGCGTCAGAACAATATGACGCTCGAACAGTTTTCGCAGGCGCTATCCAAAGACGGCGTCCCCTACAACGAATTGCGCGAACAATTGCGCCGCGAAATGTTAATCCGTCGCGTGCAACAAGGCAGTGTCAGCGAACGCGTCCAGATTACCGATCAGGAAGTGGAAAACTTTTTGAACTCGGCGGAAGGCCGTCAGGCGACCGCACCGCAATTTCACGTGCAACACATATTGCTGCCGATCAGCGAAGGCGATAACGCTTCTGCAGTGCAACGCTTCGCCGAACAAATCACGCAACGACTGCGCGCCGGCGAGGATTTCAACAGCATGGCATCGCTGGCGGGGCCGGTTAAAGCGCAGAGCAGCGATCTCGGCTGGCACAACAGCGATGAGTTGCCGACACTCGTCGCCGATGTCACCGCCAATTTGAAAGCCGGCGAAATCGCTGATCCCGTGCGCAGCCCAAGCGGTTATCACATTATTAAACTGGCCGAAGTGCGCGGCAAAGGCGAAGTGATCGAGCAGACCAAAGCGCGCCATATTCTGTTGAAGCCTTCGGCCATTCGCAGCGATGCGCAGTGCAAACAATTGGCCTCGGAACTGCGCCAGCGCCTGCTCAATGGCGGCGATTTTGCTGCGCTCGCACGCCAGCACTCCGAAGATATTGGCTCTGCGATGGAAGGCGGCGAACTCGGCTGGACCAACCCGGGGCAGCTCGTCGCAGCATTTCAGCGCGCGATGGATACCACAAAAATCGGCGAAATCAGCGAGCCGTTCCAAACGCGTTACGGCTGGCACATCGTTCTCGTCGAGGATCGTCGCAAGCAGGATGTGACCGACGAAATTCGGCGCAATGTCGCGCGCAATTATTTGCACGAGAAAAAATATCAGGAAGAGCTCGATAACTGGTTGCGCAAAATTCGCGACGGCGCGTTTGTCGATATCAAGAAAGTGTAATTCGCGCTTTCGCGTAGCTGATGTAAATCGATGTGCAATACCAATCTATGACTGACGCAATCTATGCCTGACAACGCGCCGATAATTCCCCGCATTGCGCTCACTCCCGGTGAGCCTGCGGGTATCGGCCCCGATTTAATCATTACGTTGGCGCAGCAACAACACGGTGCGCAATTGATCGCGATTGCCGATCCGAATTTATTGCAGCAGCGCGCGCAACAACTCGGCCTCCCTCTGCGCATTCGCGAATGGAACAACACAATACCCACACAACCGAATTCGGCGGGTGAATTGCTGGTCGCCCCGGTAACGCTTTCAGCACCGGTGCGCGCAGGAACACTCGACAAAGCCAACGCGCCGTATGTTTTACGCACGCTCGAAATCGCCGCCGATGGCTGCATGAAAAATTATTTCGATGCCATCGTCACCGCGCCCGTGCACAAAGGCATCATTAACGATGCCGGTATTGCATTCAGCGGCCACACCGAATTTTTCGCCGAGCGCACGCACGCAGAAAATGTCGTGATGATGCTGGCGACCGAACAATTGCGTGTGGCACTGGCGACAACGCATTTGCCGCTGGCCGAAGTGCCGCGTCATATCACGCGCGAAACGCTCACCACCATACTGCATATTTTGCATCGCGATCTGCGCGACAAATTCGGCATCGCACAACCGCGCATCGTTGTGCTCGGTTTAAATCCGCACGCAGGCGAAGGTGGTCATCTGGGGCGTGAAGAAATCGATGTGATCGAGCCGTGCCTGCACACACTGCGCAACCACGGGATGAATTTAATCGGCCCGCTGCCCGCCGACACCGCATTCACACCGAAAATATTGCAACACGCCGATGCCGTGCTCGCGATGTATCACGATCAAGGTTTACCGGTGCTCAAATATCAGGGCTTCGGTCGTGCGGTGAATATCACGCTCGGCCTGCCGATCATTCGCACCTCGGTCGATCACGGTACCGCGCTCGATTTAGCCGGCACCGGCAAAGCCGATAGCGGCAGTTTGCAAACTGCGCTCGCACTCGCCTGCGATCTCGTACAAAAAAGTGCGCGCCCAACAACTCATGCAATGTCGCAGTAACGGAGCCGCTTTAGTGGAACATCGCGCACGCAAACGTTTTGGTCAGAATTTTCTGCACGATCAAAATATCATTCATCGCATCGTGCGCGCTATTCGTCCGCAGCCCGGCGATACGCTACTCGAAATCGGCCCCGGTCAAGGTGCGATCACATCGGAACTGCTCGACAGCGGCTGCCAGCTGCACGCGCTTGAACTCGATCGCGATCTTGTCGAAATTCTCACGCGCAAATTCGGCGATCGCTCCAACTTTCATCTGCAACAAGGCGACGCACTCAAACTCGATATTCAACGCTTGATCGACACTGCGCAATTGCCGCCAGCAACGCAGCTGCGCGTCGTCGGCAATTTGCCCTACAACATTTCGACGCCGCTGATTTTTCATCTGCTCGCGCAAAGCGCGCACATTGCCGATATGCATTTCATGCTGCAAAAAGAAGTGGTCGAGCGCTTGGCTGCATTACCAAACAACAAAGAATACGGTCGCCTCGGCATCATGACGCAATATTTTTGCCGCATCGAACCCATCATTGAAGTACCGCCCGGCGCCTTTTCGCCGCAGCCCAAGGTGCAATCGGCCGTGGTAAGATTGACGCCCTACGCGGCGCTGCCCCATCCCGCGAAATCGGTGGAAAATCTGCAGCGCGTTGTGCGCGCCGCGTTCAGCCAGCGCCGCAAAACATTGCGCAACGCCTTGCAAACTTTGCTGAACGCCGATGATATCAGCGCTTGCGATATCGACCCCGGCGCCCGTCCGGAAACGCTGTCGCTGCCGCAATACGTTGCGCTGGCGGACAGACTCGGCAACGACGCTGCGGCGGACATCGAATCTGCCACGCGAATGAATATCTCTGAATAGGCCTTGCATATATGTCGGACAGTAGCGCCATAAAAATCGATGTCGTCACGCGTTATCTGCCCGATCAATCCGCTCCCAATGAAAATCGCTTCGTGTTTGCTTACACGATTACGATCAGCAATCGGGGCGCCGATGCAGTTCGCCTCTTGTCGCGGCATTGGCGCATCACCGACGCAAATAATCGCGTACAAGAAGTCCGCGGCGAAGGCGTCGTAGGCGAGCAGCCGTTGATCGCCCCCGGCGACAGCTACACCTACACCAGCGGCTCGATGTTGGAAACTCCAGTCGGCACCATGGAAGGCAGTTATCAGATGATCGGCACCGATGGCCTGCGCTTCGACGCCCCCATTCCCGTGTTTTCGCTCGCCCAGCCGGGCGCACTGCACTGAAGCCGATAGATCGATGACCTGTTACGCCGTTGGCGATGTCCAGGGCTGCTTCGCTCCGCTGCAGCGCTTATTGGAGCGCGTGAAGTTCGATCCCGCCCGCGATCAACTCTGGGCCACCGGCGATCTGGTCAATCGCGGCCCACAATCGCTCGAATGCCTGCGTTTTTTTCGTGATCTCGGCGACTCGGCCCGCGTCGTTCTCGGCAATCATGATCTTCATCTCCTCGCCGTCGCGCACGGCATCCGCCATCTGAAACGCGGCGACACGCTGCAGCCGATTCTCGATGCAGCCGACAGTGCCGACCTGCTGGCATGGCTGCGCCAACAGCCGCTGATGCACCGAAACAACTCCTACGCGATGGTTCATGCCGGACTTGCACCACAATGGAGCATCACAAAGGCCGAGACACTGGCCGCCGAGCTTTCGTCCGTCCTCAAAAGCGATCAGCTCGTCGACTTTCTTGGCGGCATGTACGGCGATACGCCGACCAATTGGTCGGACGACTTAGTGGGCACGGAACGCTGGCGCACCATCACCAACTACTTCACCCGGCTTCGGTTTTGCACTGAGACTGGCGAACTGGACCTCAAAAGCAAGGAAGGTCCGGGCACAGCACCGCCAGGCTTCATGCCTTGGTTCGACGTGCCCGGTCGCAAAAGCGCGGGCACCACGCTGATCGTCGGTCACTGGGCGATGCTGATGGGTAAAACCGGGCGGGACGATGTGATCGCGCTCGATACCGGCTGCGTGTGGGGCAATCAGTTGACACTTTTCGACATGGATAAACGAGCACTCCTCCGCTGCGAGTGCTAATCAAAGCCGATTTGATTGTAGGCAACGCTCGCTTAAGGTCGCTTACTTCCTTTTCGTCTATGAACTGATTGATATCTCGACATACATTCCACAAAACCCCCACACAACTTCCGGCATCTCTCTTTGGAAATTTAATTTGCCACGTTATTGTTTCTCGCACGAATAATGCATCGGATAGCTTGCATTCGCAGCGCAACACCGCCAATTGCATAATTTTTGGCACCGAAAAATTTATTCCTTTTTTGATGTCCAATTTGATAGCAATATGGCCCTTAACTGTATTGCAGCCTATTCTTAGCTTACCGAGTGGGTGATAAAACACCCGAGTGCTGACGCGAGAGGTCCGTAATGAGCATATTCAACCATTTTCGCAACCGTTACGAAGCTACGCAGGAAGAAGAATATTCACTGCAAGAGTATCTCGATCTCTGCAAAAAGGATCGATCGGTTTATGCAAATGCTGCTGAGCGATTGCTGATGGCAATCGGCGAGCCGGAAATGGTCGACACTTCCCGCGATCCCCGCCTGAGCCGAATTTTCCAAAACAAAATCATTCGACGTTACAAGGCGTTCGACGAGTTTTACGGCATGGAAGAAGCGATCGAACAAATCGTTTCGTATTTCCGACACGCTGCGCAAGGTTTGGAGGAGAAAAAGCAAATCCTCTACTTACTCGGCCCCGTCGGTGGCGGTAAGTCCTCGCTCGCAGAACGCTTGAAGCTATTGATCGAACACCAACCGATTTATTGCCTCAAAGGCTCACCGGTTTTCGAATCGCCGCTCGGTTTATTCGATGCTGATGAAGACGGTCATATCCTCGAAGAGGACTACGGCATTCCGCGCCGTTACATCAAAACCATCATGTCGCCGTGGGCAGTGAAACGTCTGCACGAATTTAAAGGCGATGTCAGCCAGTTCCGCGTCGTTAAAGTCTACCCTTCGCGACTCGATCAAATTGCGGTAAGCAAAACCGAGCCGGGCGACGAAAACAACCAAGACATTTCCGCACTGGTCGGTAAAGTGGATATTCGCAAGCTCGAAGAATTCCCACAAAACGATCCTGATGCTTACGCATTCTCAGGCGGTTTGTGCCGTGCAAACCAGGGCGTGATGGAATTCGTCGAAATGTTCAAGGCGCCGATCAAGGTGCTGCACCCGTTGCTGACGGCAACACAGGAAGGCAATTACAACGGCACTGAAGGCATGGGCGCGATTCCGTTTGAGGGCGTGATTCTGGCGCACTCGAACGAATCGGAATGGCAGTCGTTCCGCAACAACAAAAACAACGAAGCCTTTCTCGATCGCGTTTACATCGTCAAGGTACCGTACTGCTTGCGCGTCACCGAAGAAATCAAAATTTACGACAAACTGCTCATCAACAGCTCGCTCGCCAAAGCGCCATGCGCTCCCGATACGCTAAAAATGCTCGCGCAATTCATCGTGCTATCGCGCCTGAAAGAACCTGAGAATTCGAACGTCTATTCGAAAATGCGCGTTTACGACGGCGAAAATCTGAAAGACACCGATCCGAAAGCGAAGAGCATTCAGGAGTATCACGACGCCGCCGGTGTCAACGAAGGCATGGAGGGCTTATCGACTCGTTTTGCGTTCAAGATTCTGTCGAAAGTTTTCAACTTCGACCCGACGGAAATCGCCGCAAACCCAGTGCATTTGCTCTATGTCGTCGAGCAACAAATCGAGCAGGAACAATATCCGCAGGAAACGGCCGAGCGCTATTTACGCTTCATCAAAGAATATCTGGCGCCGCATTACATCGAATTCATCGGCAAAGAAATTCAGACGGCGTACCTCGAATCGTACTCTGAGTACGGCCAGAATATTTTCGATCGCTACGTAACCTACGCGGATTTCTGGATTCAGGATCAGGAATATCGCGATCCCGAAACCGGCGAAATTCTCAATCGCGCCGCGCTCAACGAGGATCTCGAAAAAATCGAGAAACCTGCGGGCATCGGCAACCCGAAAGATTTCCGCCACGAAATTGTCAACTTCGTGTTGCGTGCACGCGCGAACAACAACGGTAAAAATCCCGATTGGCGCAGCTATGAAAAACTGCGCGCAGTCATCGAGAAGAAAATGTTTGCGAACACCGAAGATCTGCTGCCGGTAATCTCCTTCAATGCGAAGGCGTCGACAGAGGATCAGAAAAAACACAACGACTTCGTCAAACGCATGGTTGAGCGTGGCTACACAGAGAAACAGGTGCGGCTGTTGTCCGAATGGTATTTGCGTGTGCGCAAATCGCAATAGGCGTGCTCGTAAGTCGCAGTAAGGCGTGTTCGCATAAAGCAATCGATGCAACACGCATTTCGCAACAGGAGCGCTATCGCCTTTAGCGAACGCTCCTGAGTGTTGCGCCCTGAGGGTGGAGGAAGTACAGCGTGAGCCATCTGATCGATCGACGCTTGAACGGCAAGAACAAGAGCGCCGTCAATCGGCAGCGCTTTTTGCGCCGTTACAAAAAGCATATCCAGAAGGCCGTTTCGGATGCGGTCGGCAAACGCTCGATCACCGATATTGAGCAAGGCGAAAAGATCACGATCCCCAGTCACGATGTCGGTGAGCCCGTTTTGGGGCACGGATCAGGCGGCAAGCGCAGCGTCGTTCATCCAGGCAATAAAGAATTTGTCGCCGGCGACAAAGTTCCGCGCCCACAAGGTGGGAGCGGAGGCGGCGGTGGCGGTAAAGCCAGCAACAGCGGCGAAGGCAATGACGAATTCGCGTTTCAAATTTCGCAAGAAGAGTTCCTCGAATTCATGTTCGAGGATCTCGCGCTGCCGAATCTCGTCAAACGCCAACTCGCAGGCACCGATGTTTTCAAATACAAACGCGGCGGTTTCAGCAGCGTCGGCACCCCCAATCAAATCAATATCGTGCGCTCTCTGCGCGCAGCGAATGCGCGTCGCATCGCTCTCGGCGGCCCCAAGCGCAAACGCATTCGCGAACTCGAAGCGGAACTCGCCCTGCTGATGGCGGCCGAGCCGGTATTGCGCAATAACAAACGCATTGGCGAAATCGAAGAAGAAATAGCGCTGCTCAAACGCAAAATTGAGAAGCTGCCATTCATCGACGAATTCGACATCAAATACAACTTGAATATCAAAGAGCCGCAGCCCTCATCGAAAGCCGTGATGTTTTGTATCATGGACGTTTCCGGCTCGATGAACCAAGCCACGAAAGATATGGCGAAACGCTTTTTCATTTTGCTGTATTTATTTTTGCGGCGTAATTACGATCACACCGAAGTTGTTTTCATTCGCCACCACACCAGCGCGAAAGAAGTCGATGAAGAAGAGTTTTTTTATTCGCGGGAAACCGGCGGCACCATCGTTTCAAGTGCGCTGCATTTGATGAAGGACATCATGAAAGCGCGCTATCCGACAACGGAATGGAATATTTACGGCGCACAAGCTTCCGATGGTGACAACTGGAACGATGACTCCAGCGTTTGCTATGAATTGCTTACGCAGGAAATCATGCCCTACCTGCAGCATTACTCGTATGTCGAAATCACACCGCGCGAACACCAGGCGCTATGGGCAGAGTACGAGCAAGTTAAATCGCTATTTCCCGAAACGTTTGCGATGCAACAAATCATCGATCTAGCCGATATCTATCCCGTCTTTCGCGAACTGTTCCAGAGGCGTACTGCATGAGCGTTGCCGAGTCCAGCAAACCCGAATCGAGCAGACACGAATCAAGCGGGCGCAAACCGATTTCAACCACCTCCGAATGGACCTTCGAGCTCATCGAAGAGTACGATCGCGAAATCGGTTTAATCGCCGCAGAATTTGGTCTCGACACCTACCCCAATCAAATCGAGATCATCAGCTCCGAACAGATGATGGACGCGTACGCCGCATCCGGCATGCCGGTCTATTATCGTCACTGGTCTTTCGGCAAACATTTTCTCGGCATCGAAAACAGTTACTCGCGCGGTCAAATGGGCCTCGCATATGAAATTGTGATCAACTCCAATCCCTGCATCGCATATCTGATGGAAGAAAATACGATGACGATGCAGGCGCTCGTTATCGCTCACGCTTGCTACGGGCACAACTCGTTTTTTAAAGGCAACTATTTATTCCGCACCTGGACCGACGCCGACTCGATCATCGACTACATGCTCTTTGCTCGCAATTACATTGCAAAATGCGAAGAGAAACATGGCATTGAAGCGGTAGAAAATATTCTCGACTCCTGCCATGCGCTCATGAACTATGGTGTCGATCGTTACAAACGTCCCTATCCAATTTCAGCGGAAGAAGAGCAACGCCGACAGGAGGAGCGTGAGGAGTATCTGCAGCAACAAGTCAACGATTTGTGGCGCACCATACCGACCGGGCGCAACGAAGAGAAAAATCAAAAGCGCAAACAGTTTCTCGACGAGCCGCAGGAAAACCTGTTGTATTTTCTCGAGAAACGCGCACCGCTGCTCGAACCGTGGCAACGCGAAATCATTCGTATCGTGCGGAAGATTGCACAATATTTTTACCCGCAACGGCAAACCCAGGTCATGAACGAAGGCTGGGCCACGTTCTGGCATTACACATTGCTCAACGAATTGTACGATCGCGGCAAAGTGACCGATGGTTTCATTCTCGAATTTCTGCAATCGCATACCAGCGTCGTTTATCAGCCGGGGTTCGATAGCCCATATTACAGCGGCATGAATCCCTATGCCCTCGGCTTCGCGATGATGAGCGATATTCGCCGCATCTGCGAAAACCCTACCGAAGAAGATAAACGCTGGTTTCCGGACATTGCCGGCACACCATGGAAAGAGACTTTGCAATTCGCGATGCGCAATTTCAAAGACGAGAGTTTTATTCAGCAATTTCTATCGCCGAAGGTCATTCGCGATTTGAAACTGTTCTGCGTGGTCGATGACGACAACAACAGTGAAATTGAAATCGCAGCGATTCACGACGAAGAAGGCTATCGCAAAGTACGCGAACAATTAGCAGGACAATACAATCTGGGCAATCGCGAACCGAATATCCAGGTTGTCGATATCGATATGCGCGGCGATCGCGCGATGTATTTGCAGCACACGCAGCACAATCGTCGCCCACTCGATGGCAACACCGATGAAGTGCTAAAACATTTACATCGCCTGTGGGGCTTCGATGTGCATTTGAAGTCGATGCAAGATGGCAATGTAACGGCAACCTATCACTGCCCTCCACAAGACGACGAATCCGCCCAGCTCTGAGAACCCTCCGAGCTTGAAAGCGGATCTAGTCCATTTATTTGCGAAAAGCGCACGGACCATCCCCAATAGGAGTACGGTTTTCGCAGATAAATAGACTAGGTTCGCCACTCGCCAAAACAACCTCTCAAAGTTTTCGCAAGCGCTGAGCAAAATTATTTGGGAGGAAAGCCGTGCTCCTATTGGGGATGGTCCGCACGTTTTTCCTCCCAAATAATTCCGCCCACCGCCTATAATCCGCAGAATCTTGCATCCTCTTATTTAAGCCCTACATGAAGACATATTTGGTTGGCGGCGCGGTTCGCGACAAATTATTGGGATATCCGCATCACGAACACGATTGGGTGGTGGTTGGCGCTACGCCCGAAGAAATGCTCGCTGCCGGTTTCAAACCAGTCGGCAAGGATTTTCCAGTTTTTCTGCACCCCAAAACCAACGAGGAATACGCGCTCGCACGAACCGAACGAAAAACCGGACGCGGCTATCACGGTTTCAACTTTTATTGCGATACCGATGTTACGCTCGAACAAGATTTGGAACGCCGCGATCTCACGATTAACGCGATCGCCGAAGACGAGGTTGGAAATCTTTTCGATCCCTACGGCGGGCAACGCGATATTGAACAAAGAATCCTTCGTCACGTCTCATCGGCATTTGCCGAAGACCCGTTGCGTATTCTGCGAGTAGCGCGTTTCGCCGCACGCTATCATCACCTAGGATTTCGTGTCGCCGATGAAACCATGGCGCTTATGCGCGCCATCGTCGACGCAGGAGAGGTAGAACATCTCGTCAGCGAGCGCATTTGGAAAGAAACCGAGCGAGCACTTGGCGAACCCAACCCTGAAATTTATTTTTATACGCTACAACAATGCGGCGCTGCTCAACGTTTATTTCCCGATATACCGAATACCGAATTGGCGCTCAAAGAGCTTGAAGCAGCCGCCAACAAATTCACCCAAACAATAATTCGATTTGCCGTACTTTGCAGCAAACTAAATAGTGCGGAAGCAACAGCTCTGTGTTCGCGTATTTGCGCGCCTAACGACTATCGTGAATTGGTGCAACTCGTTATCGAACAACTGCCAGCCATAAAGATGCTCTCGTCGGCAGACGCTGCATTCATCATCATCGAACAGAGCGATGCATTGCGTCGACCAAAGCGCTTTGAGTTATTACTGGAAACAGCGTCTGCGTTACGGATGAATGACACAGCAATTCAACGCTTACACAGCGCCTACAAAAACGCGGCAGCAATCATCGCCCAACCATTGTTAGCACGCGGATTTAAAGGTAAAGAATTGGGTGAGCAAATACGACGTGAGCGTCTCGCTGCTGTTCAGCGCAACTGGTCTTAATTAAACGACCTGCTGCAACACAGAAATATTCCGTCCATTCCAACAAAACGATACCGGCCACAAACGCTGCGTTTTCGCAAATTGCTGTTTAAGCGCGCCGTAGCTGATCTGCAACTGCGGATGCAATTCTTCCGCTGCAATATCGGCGAGCGGCCAGAGCGCGTAAGCATATTCAGCGATATCCGCCCGCGGCAATTTCACACCGTTAGTGACGCCGCAGAAATCGCCGTAGGTGAGCAAATCTAAATCAAGCGAACGTGCGCTAAATTTCGGCAAATTGCCTGCATTGCCGTTCTCGCGTTCGATCGCACGCAACTGCATGCGCACCTCATGCACGCTGAGATCGGTATCGAAACCAATCACAAGATTGAAAAATGCAGAGCCAGCAAAACCCATCGCCTCACTTTCGTACACGGGAGAGACGATCAGCAAACCAAATATCTGCTGCAGCCGATCGAGCGCTGCACGGATATTTTTCTCCCGCTCGATATTGCTACCAATACCGACATATACGCGTGTCATACCGACCGTACCCCTCTCTCGATTTGCACACCCACGCCCTGTGCCGATGGTACAGCCGTCGGCTTGGTGACACACAGCCTCAGCCATGCGATAGGAAATTCGCTCTGCAATAATTCGGCACAGCGTTCAGCCAAGGTTTCGAGTAGCAGAAATTGCTGCTCTTGGATAAATGCCGTCAATCGCATCGCGATTGCGTGATAGTCGAGCGTATCACTCACGTTTTGCGTTGCAGCGGCTTTGCGAATATCGGTCGCCATTTCAATGTCGAGCACAATGGCTTGTCTGACGCGACGTTCCCAATCGTAAATACCGATAATGGTATCGATGCGTAAAGCGCGGATGAAAATCGTGTCCATCATTTTCAACTCGCAACCGGTGGCAGTGTATTTAGCGGCCAACGCGCACGCACATCGATACTCAAACTTTCACGCTGCCCCGCAAGCAAACGCTGGCAGCCGGCATACGCGATCATCGCGCCGTTGTCAGTACAAAATTGCGGACGCGCATAAAATGCACGCGCACCGATACCGGCCAGCTCACGATCGAGTTGTTCGCGCAATTGACGATTGGCACTCACGCCACCAGCGAGCACCAAGGTCTTTAATTGGGTTTGCTGCAATGCGCGCTGGGCTTTTCCGACGAGCGTATCGACAACTGCAGCCTGAAATGATGCAGCGATATCGGCACGCGTTTGCGGTTCTAGCTGCTTGTCGCGCGTCTGTTCGCGAATCGCGGTGAGCACCGCTGTCTTTAAACCGGAAAAGCTGAAATCGAGTCCAGGGCGATTGAGCATTGGACGCGGGAAATCAAACCGCGGCGTACCCTGCTCTGCTAATTTCGCTAACTCCGGCCCGCCTGGATAAGGCAGATCGAGCATCTTTGCGCACTTGTCGAAAGCCTCGCCTGCAGCATCATCGAGCGACTCGCCAAGCAAAATATATTGGCCAATACCATCGACACGAACCAACTGTGTGTGACCACCCGAAACCAGCAGCGCGACGAAAGGCAATGCAGGCGGCTCGGCCTCAAGCATCGGCGCAAGCAGATGCGCCTCCATGTGATGCACGGCCAGCGCGGGCTTATTCCAGGCATAAGCGAGGCTGCGGCCAATGCAGGCACCCACCATCAGCGCGCCAGCCAATCCGGGCCCCGAAGTAAACGCCACAGCGTCGATTGCTTCGTGCCCGATCCCAGCTTTGGCAAAGACCTCATCGATTAACGGCAGACATTTACGCACATGATCGCGAGAGGCCAGCTCCGGCACTACGCCACCATACTCACGGTGCAAAGCAATTTGGCTATAAAGGGCATCCGCGAGCAGGCCACGCCCGCTATCATAGATAGCAACGCCGGTCTCATCGCAGGAGGTTTCGATACCGAGGACACGCATGCCGGTTACGATCAAGCCGCTTTCGGGGGTGCGCATCATATCGGCTCGACTTGCTTCATACCAGCCACCAGCCCATGCGGGCTGATCGCTGTTGTGCGCTTTTGACTCTCTGGCCTTTGCATTTGGAGAGGGAGAGGTTTAGAATGCGCGGCCTTCGGCGCATGGTCGCCGGATTACCCATTACTTAAGTTTCTCAGAAACCGGAAAGCTACCGATGCCATTTGTAAAGCTTAAAGAGAATGAACCGTTCGACGTCGCGCTGCGCCGTTTCAAGCGCTCGTGCGAAAAAGCAGGCGTACTGGCTGAAGTTCGCCGCCGCGAGTTCTACGAAAAGCCGACCACCATTCGCAAGCGCGAAGCGGCTTCTGCAGTGAAGCGTCACCTGAAAAAGCTGCAACGCGAAGCGAAAAAGCTGCAACGCCCCTTCTAAGGTCTTATCTCTGCGTCAGGTTTTACTTCTGCACTAGGATCTTACCGCCATGGCCGACTCGCCGTTAAAATTACGCCTCACCGAGGCTATGAAGTCGGCCATGCGCGCGCAACAGAAAGAACGCCTCAGCGCCATTCGGCTCATTCTGGCCGACATCAAGCGTATTGAAGTCGACGAGCGCATCGAGCCCGATGACGCGCGCATTCTTACCATACTCGACAAAATCGCCAAACAGCGCCGCGACTCAATCTGTCAGTTCCGAAGCGCCGGCCGCGACGACCTTGCCGATAAAGAACAGGCAGAGCTGGAAATCGTCACCGAATTTTTGCCGCAGCAGATGAGCGAAGCAGAAATTACAGCGCTGATCGATAAAGCCATCGCCGAAACCGGCGCTGCCAGCGCAGCGGATATGGGCAAAGTCATGGCGGTAGTCAAACCCGCCGCGCAAGGCCGCGTCGATATGGCCGCCGTCAGCAAATTGATCAAAGCCAAACTCGGCTAAATCCAGACTCATTAAAATCTTTTCGGCTCGATACGCGCCGCGCTACAGTTAGCGCCTCGCAACCCTCACCTATTGAATCGCACAAATTTATGGCCGGTCGTATTCCCCAGGCTTTTATCGATGATTTGCTCGAGCGCGTCGATATCGTCGAAGTGATCGACCGGCGCGTGCCGCTCAAAAAAAGCGGTCGCAATTACAGCGCACGCTGCCCTTTCCACGACGAAAAAACACCATCGTTCAGCGTCAGTCCCGACAAACAATTTTTTTATTGCTTTGGCTGCGGCGCTGGAGGCAATGCGATCGGCTTCGTGATGGATTTCGATCGCGTAGACTTTCCACAAGCCGTAGAAGCACTCGCGACACTAGCCGGCCTCGAAGTTCCGCGCGAAGAACAACCCGAGCGCATCGTCCAGCAACAAAAGCAGCAACGAGATCTTTATCAAATCCTCGATGCTGCCGCACGTTTCTATCGCGAACAATTGCGCAAGCACCCGCAGGCAAAACGCGCCGTCGATTATTTAAAAAATCGCGGCGTCAGCGGAGCAATTGCGCGCGACTTCGGCATCGGCTACGCGCCACCGGGCTGGGATAATTTGCTGCAAGCTCTCGCGAAGGATGACCACGAACGCAAATTATTGCTCGACGCCGGCATGCTCGTACTCAAGGACGATGACAATTCGCAAAGCGAAAAAAAACGTCTGTACGATCGTTTTCGCGAGCGCGTGATGTTCCCGATTCTCGACAGCCGCGGCCGCGTCATCGCCTTCGGCGGGCGCGTGCTTACCGACGAAAAACCGAAATACCTAAACTCGCCCGAGACGCCGATTTTCCACAAAGGCCGGGAGCTGTACGGCCTTTATCAAGCACGCAAAGCCGTACGACATCTACAGCGACTGGTCGTCGTCGAAGGCTACATGGATGTGGTCGCACTCGCACAATTCGGTATTCCGTATGCGGTTGCAACACTCGGCACCGCGACCAGCACCGAGCATTTGCAAAAAATATTTCGCCAATGCAGCGAAGTTATTTTTTGCTTCGATGGCGATAACGCAGGACGCCAGGCAGCGCGGCGCGCACTCGAAGCCGCACTACCGACCATGGAGGATGGTCGCACTGCAAAGTTTTTATTTTTGCCCGAGGGCGAAGACCCCGACAGCCTCGTGCGCAAAGAAGGCACTGCAGCGTTCGAGCAATTGCTGAACAACGCACAGCCACTGGGCGATTATTTATTTGATAGCGCAGGCGAAGGACTCGACCTCAATTCGCTCGAAGGCCGCGCTCGACTCAGCAAACTCGCAACTCCGCTCATCGCCAAAATACCTGAAGGCGTATTTAAGCAATTGCTGATCGGTGCGCTCGCGCAGCGCACCGGACTCAGCAGCGAGAAGCTCACCGCGCTGACCCTGCAAGCCGAAAAAGTCACCCCGCCGTCCGAGCCGCAAAAATCGAACTTCCCACCCGTACAGCGGCGCCCACTCCCCGCACGTACGGAAATTCAGCGTCAACCCGTGCTCTACGCCATTGGGCTGCTACTGCTTCACCCGCAACTTGCGCGTCACGCACCTGACGCACGCCAACTAACCCACCTCGAAGGCGAAGTCGGCACCCTGCTGCGCGATCTCATCGAGCTTCTGCAGCGCCGCCCTGAGGCCAACACCAACGTACTGCTCGGCCATTGGTACGATCAGCCCTGGCGCCGACACGTAGAGGCTGCGTTCAATCAGGTCGGCGTTTTGCTGGAAAACGTCGATCAGTTGAATCTTGCGCAGGAAGAAGGTGTCGAAACCGAACTCGCGGAGACACTGAAACGCCTTGAGAGCAGTCAAATCGAACTGCAGCTGGACGCCCTGCTCAGCAAGGCTAATCAGCTCACGCCCGAAGAGCGCCAAAATCTTGATCGCTTGTTGCGCCAAAAAGATCAAATCACGCGCCAAAAGAACAACAAATAACCAGTTGCCGCCATTGGAATTCTTTTCGCCAAACCCCATCTAACTAGTCGGTCATTCGCCATTTCGGCTATAATGGCCGGCTATATTTTTCATCCTTCGCCGCTGGAACGACAGAATGAGTGATACGGAACAACAGCAATCCCGGCTCAAAGAACTAATCGCGAAAGGCAAAGAGCAGGGGTTTCTGACCTACGCGGAAGTTAACGATCACCTCCCCGAAGACATCTCCGATCCAGAACAGGTCGAAGATATCATCCAGATGATCAACGATCTCGGCATCCAAGTGTTTGAAGAAGCGCCTGATGCCGACACACTGCTGCTCGCTGATAGTGAGTCACCCGACGACATCGCCGCCGCTGAAGCGGCGGCCGCGCTTGCAGCCGTGGAAACCGAAGCCGGCCGCACCACCGACCCCGTGCGCATGTACATGCGCGAAATGGGCACCGTCGAGCTGCTCACGCGCGAAGGCGAGATCGTTATCGCCAAGCGCATCGAAGATGGCATTCGCGAACTGATGTCGGCTCTCGCCTATTTCCCCGGCACCGTGAAATCGGTTTTGGACGATTACGAGAAGACGCAGACCGAAGGCAAACGTCTCGGAGACATCCTGGTCGGTTATCTCGATCCCGTCGCTGAAATTGCGCCACCGACCGAAGAAATTCCCGTCGATGAAGAGCTCGCCGTCGATGATGAGGAAGACGAAGAAGGCAAAGGCGAAGACGAAGAAGAGTCGACCGAAAATGGACCCGACCCCGAAGAGGCGAGAATCCGTTTCGGCGAACTGCTCGATCAATTCCAAAAAGTCGAGAAAGCGACCAAAAAGCACGGCCGCTATAGCAAGCAGACGGCGAAAGAATTGCAGCAGCTCGGCGAAGTGTTCAAGTTTTTCAAACTGACTCCGCGCACCTTCGATCCGCTCGTTGCCCGCGTACGCGATACGCTCAATGCGCTGCGCCAACAGGAAAAAGAAATCCTGCAAGTCTGTGTTCGCGAATGCGGCATGGATCGCAAACAGTTCATCAAGGAATTTCCCGGCAACGAAACCAAACCGGAATGGATCGACAAGCACATCGCGGCGAAGAAATCCTATTCCAGTAAACTCGCTCAGCACAAAGAGCGTCTGCTGGCCGCACAAAATCGCATTGTCGAAATCGAAAAAGAAACCGATCTCACGATTGCCGATATCAAGGAAGTGAATCGCCGCATGTCGCTTGGCGAAGCGCGTGCGCGTCGTGCGAAAAAAGAAATGGTCGAGGCCAACCTGCGTCTCGTTATTTCGATTGCTAAGAAATACACCAACCGCGGCCTGCAATTCCTCGATCTGATTCAGGAGGGCAACATCGGCCTGATGAAAGCAGTCGATAAATTCGAATACCGTCGCGGCTACAAATTTTCAACGTACGCAACCTGGTGGATTCGTCAGGCGATTACACGCTCGATCGCGGACCAAGCGCGCACGATTCGTATTCCTGTGCACATGATCGAAACGATCAACAAGCTCAATCGCATTTCGCGCCAGATGCTCCAGGAAATGGGACGCGAGCCGACGCCGGAAGAACTCGGCGAGCGCATGGAAATGCCGGAAGATAAAGTGCGCAAAGTACTGAAGATTGCGAAAGAACCGATCTCGATGGAAACACCGATCGGCGACGATGAAGATTCGCATTTAGGCGACTTCATTGAGGACACGACGATCGCATCGCCGATCGATGCAGCCACGGGCGAAGGCCTGCGCGAAGCGACTCGCCAAGTGCTCGCAGGATTGACTGCACGTGAAGCGAAAGTGCTGCGCATGCGTTTCGGTATCGACATGAATACCGACCACACACTCGAAGAAGTCGGCAAGCAATTCGATGTTACCCGCGAGCGTATCCGTCAGATCGAAGCGAAAGCGCTGCGCAAATTGCGCCACCCATCGCGCTCCGATCATCTGCGCAGTTTCTTGGATGAGTAATTACGCAGCGACCCTCTGATCACATCAATGCAATTGTGATAACTTTCAGCGGCGCCTATAATGGCGCCGCATTTCTTTTGGGGCCTTTAGCTCAGTTGGTTAGAGCATCCGACTCATAATCGGCAGGTCCTGGGTTCAAGTCCCGGAAGGCCCACCAATTTCCCTTCAGTCATTACACCGACAAGTATTCCGTTATCTTTTTCGCATCGACGTTTTCGCGCAAATCTTCATGCACGAAGGTGCCGCGCTCGATTACCAGTAAGCGATCCGCAACTTCCAAAGTAAAACTGAGCACCTGCTCCGAAACGATAATAGTAATTTCGCGCATCCTGCGAATTTCATTGAGCGCTTTGGCGATGTCTTTAATGATCGATGGCTGAATGCCTTCGGTCGGCTCATCGAGCAGTAATACTTTCGGTTCCGATGCGAGTGCACGCGCAATCGCGAGCTGCTGTTGTTGCCCACCTGATAAATTACCGCCCTTCCGTTTGCGCATATCGAATAACACGGGAAACAAAGCATAGATATCATCGGTCACGCGTTTGACTTTCGCCGTTTCCAATCCGGTTTCGATATTTTCGAGCACAGTCAACGTCGGAAATATCATTCGCCCTTGCGGCACATAGGCGATACCATTTTCGACGCGCTGGTAACTCGGCATGCCACTGACTTCTTTATCGCCGACGGCAACCTTGCCACCTTTGCTCGGCAGCACACCCATCAGCGCTTTAAATAGCGTGGTCTTTCCCATGCCATTGCGCCCCATGATGGCAAGCGTCTCTTTGGGTTTGGCTTCGAATGATAAATCGCGAATGATTTGGCTTTGGCCGTAGCTCACCGCAAGATTTTCAACTTTCAACATCTCGATATCCTCGATCAACTCCCCTCTCCCGTTCGGTAACCTGAAGGCTCTAAAGGAGAGGGGTTGGGGGAGACGGAATTAATTAATGGCCAAGATAAACTTCAATCACTTTCGGATCCTTTTGCACCGCATCCATCGAACCTTCTTTCAGAATTTTTCCTTGATGCAACACGGTGACGCGATGCGCGATCGCCTTGACGAACTCCATGTCGTGCTCAATAACAATTACCGACCGTCCCTGACAAATTCGCTTTAACAACTCGCCCGTCAATTCGCGTTCGCGCGCACTCATCCCCGCCACAGGCTCATCGAGCATCAACAGCTCCGGGTCTTGAATCAATAACATCCCAATTTCCAACCACTGCTTCTGGCCGTGACTGAGCAAACCCGCTTCCGTATTGAGAAGCTCATCGAGCATGATTTCTTTGGCAACTTCGTTGACGCGCGCGATAACTTCGGCCGTACGCTTGAATGCGAGCGCACCGATGACCGAGCGTCCTTTGGGATACGACACTTCCAGATTTTCGAATACCGTGAGATTTTCGTAGATCGAAGGATTCTGAAATTTTCTGCCGACACCTTCGCGCACGATTTGATATTCGGAGAGCTTGGTCAATTCCTTGCCTTTGAATTTGATGCTTCCGCCCGTGGCTTTGGTCTTTCCGCAGATCAGATCGAGCACCGTGGTTTTGCCCGCACCATTGGGGCCGATCACCACGCGAATCTCATTCTTGTCGATATATAAATTCAACTTATCGACTGCCTTGAAACCATCGAACGAAACCGTGAGATCCTCGACCGTGAGTACGAAATCTCCTTTACGCGGATTCTCAGTTGAGCTCATGTAAGATTCGCCACCCAATTGCATTGCGATACTCCTCGCTACGGCTAATGCTCAAATAACTTCCGATTAAATTTTGCTGCAATTTCTAATAACAAACCCGTAACCCTCAGGAGCAAACCGAATACATCGATATATGATCACACCGATGCATTGGGCTGCCCGAGACCATCGCTCGCGCGTTTTTCAGCGGGAGCAGATGCTGTTTCCATCGCCGACGCGCTCACCGCAGCGACAGCACTATCAGTTTTTCGCGCGGCGAACCTCGGTTTTACATAGGTGGTGTAAATACCGGCGAGGCCATTCGGAAAAGCCATTACCACACCGATAAACAACAACCCCATGAATACCAGCCACAGTGTCGGAAAGCTTTCGGAGAAGAAAGTCTTACCGAAATTCACCAGCAGCGTTCCGTACACCGCACCGATTAACGACATGCGACCACCCACCGCAGCAAAGATCACCATTTCAATCGAAGGCACGATGCCGACAAACGAAGGCGACATGAAACCGACCTGCAATGTGAACATGGCGCCGCCAATCGCAGAAATAATTGCCGCTACGCAGAAGACAAAAATATGGAAGCTGGAAACGTCGTAACCGGAGAAGCGCACACGATCTTCGCGATCGCGCATCGCGAGCATGAGCTTGCCTAACTTCGACGCGATAATTGCACGTACTGCAAGAATGCAGCCGAACAGCAACACCGCATTCACGTAGTACAAAATGTACTTCGCGCTATCGGATCGAATATCCCAACCATGCAGCGTGCGCAAATCAGTCATGCCATTGATGCCGCCGGTGTAACCCTGCTGCCCGACAATCAGAATGGTTAATATCGATGCAATCGCCTGCGTGATAATCGAAAAATACACACCGCCAACGCGACGCTTGAACATCGCCACACCGATGATGTAAGCAAAAATTCCTGGCACCGCGATCATCGCGATGATCGTAAATGTGAGGCTATGGAAAGGCTGCCAAAACCACGGCAGCTCGGTGATCTGGTTCCAATCCATGAAATCGGGAATACCGGGCGTCGATTGAATTTTGGTGCTTTCGGGATCGGAGGCTTCGAGTTTTAAAAACATCGCCATCGCATAACCGCCAAGCCCGAAGAAAATCCCCTGCCCCAAACTCAAAATGCCGCCGTAACCCCAACACAGCACCAGCCCCACGGCGACAAATGCGTAGGTGAGATATTTACCGACCAGATTCAAGCGAAATGCATCGAAAGCCAACGGCATCACGATGAAGATCAGCGCTGCCAGTATCGCCAAACCAACGACGCCATCACGCCCGCCCAACCACTTATTTACCGCTGCATTCATAAGTCAAACCCCGGCTGCCCGTTACGTATTTCAAGTAATTTTCGTCGAAGATATTTTCTGGAAATCGCCAATCACTTTCTGACTTTGATCGAAAACAGACCTTCTGGACGCAGCATCAAAATCCCCACCACGGCAACGAGCGTTAATACTTTTGCCATCGCACCGCTGAGGAAAAAGCCGAGAATCGATTGCGTTTGCGCGATGGTGAACGACGATGCGAATGTTCCGATCAGACTGCCCGCGCCGCCGAACACAACCACGAGGAAAGTATCGACAATGTAGAGCGATCCACTCGTCGGTCCGGTCGATGCAATCGTCGTAAACGCTGCGCCCGCAACACCAGCGATACCACAACCAAGCGCAAACGTAATGCGATCGACTTTCGCAGTATCGATACCAACAGCGCCCGCCATTACGCGATTCTGTGTGGTCGCGCGCACTTTCAAACCCCAGCGCGAGCGATAGAGAAACATGAATACGAGAGCGGATAAAACAATGGTCAGACCGAGTACAAAAATACCGTTGATCGGAATATCGAGGCCTTCACGCGGCGTCCACGAACCCATTAACCAATCGGGCAATGTCGCACTCATTTCGCGCGCACCGAACGCAGAACGAAATATCTGCTGCATGATAAGACTGAGCCCCCACGTCGCCAGCAGCGTATCGAGTGGCCGTCTGTATAAATGCCGTATCATGAAATACTCGACGAGATAGCCGATAAAAAATGCAATCGCAAAAGCCGCCAGCACTGCGAAAATAAAATAATAATTTTGAATGGCGGGAAATTTTTCGGCGAGTAATGACATCGCAACGGTGCTGTAAGCGCCAATGGTAAGAAACTCACCATGCGCCATGTTGATCACGCCCATCTGGCCAAAAATAATTGCAAGGCCGAGCGCCATTAATACGAACACCGAAAATAAACTGAAGCCGACGAAGGCCTGCATCGTGAAAATATCGACTAACTCTGCCGCTGAATAACCACCCATTTTCAATTCCTCTACGGCTACGTTACTGGCGCTAAATATTCATTAAAAAATTGGGAGATTCCCTCCGCCGTAAAACAGCGGAGGGCGTAACGCTTATTGATAACCTTTCGGGAATGGATTCGGCTCGATCAGATCAGACTCGTATACGATTTTCGCCTGACCATCTTTTTGCCACTGTGCAATGCGGGTCTTGCTCCACAGGTGATGATTTTCGTGCAGTTTCACGTAACCTTCTGGTGCGGTTTTCAGCTCGATACCGGGCGACGCTGCAACCACTTTATCGACGTCGAAGCTACCCGCTTTCTCGACCGCTGCTTTCCACAGCCATGGGCCGAGATAAGCCGCTTGCGTTACGTCGCCGACCACGCTATCCGCGCCCCATTTTTTCTTGAAGGCTTCGAGGAAAGCTTTGTTGTTGGGATTATCGAGTGATTGGAAATATTTCATCGACGAATACAGACCTTCGACGTTTTCACCGCCAATACCCAGCACTTCATCCTCAGTCACGGAGATCGTCAACATCGGCTGCTTCTTGAAGGTAAGACCCGCAGCGTTAAGTTGCTTGAACCATGCGACGTTCGAACCACCGACCACAGCACCGAATACGAGGTCAGGTTTTTTCAACTTGATCTTGTTGATGAGCGGGCCGAACTGCGTTGAGCCGAGTGCGTAGTATTCTTCACCGACGACTTCGCCTTTCAGCACATTTTCAATGTGCTTGCGTGCGATCTTCATCGATGTGCGCGGCCAAATATAATCGGAGCCAACGAGATAGAATTTTTTGGCACCGAGCGTTTTGCTGGCCCAATCGAGACCCGCAAGAATTTGCTGTGTCGCTTCCTGGCCGGTATAGAAAACGTTCTTCGATTGTTCGAGGCCTTCATAGAAGGTTGGGTAGTAGAGCAAGCCGTTGTCATGTTCGAATACCGGCAATACCGCTTTACGCGATGCCGATGTCCAGCAACCCATTACCGCAGCAACTTTGTCCTTCTCTAATAATTTCTTGGCTTTTTCAGCGAATGTCGGCCAATCGCTGGCGCCGTCTTCCTGGATGACTTCAATCTTGCGACCGAGAATACCGCCCATCGCATTGATCTGTTCGATAGCCAACTTCTCCGCTTCTACCGAACCGGTTTCAGAAATAGCCATTGTGCCTGTCACCGAGTGCAAAATACCGACGGTGACGGTTTTATCGGTTACCGCGAGGCCCGTCGTGTTGACCTTGGCGGTGGGATAATCAGCTGCATACGTCGACGCACTGAGCAGTGATGCCCCCAGCACAGATGCCCCGTAAAAAATTGCAGCCAGCGCTTTTCGTTTCATTGAACTTGTTTTCAAAAAAACCGGTTTCACAGCCATCTCTTGTCTCTCCAGTGGTCTTCGTTTCAAAAAAATCGTCGGTTAAATGCCGATTGAAAATTTTGTTGCGGAACGTTTTGCAGACATTCGCGATAAACCGCTCAGTGCACGCCACGAAGAATTAAGAGCAACGCCTGTGCCATCGCATCGATAAATTGTTTTTTTACTAAAAATATTGATTTATTAAAAATAGAAATTCGTTCAGCAAGCGAAGCAACTGGCCTAAAGGAAGAAAATTACCGAGATTTTATTTTTAGTTCTGCACAACGGACGAATACAGAAGCTAACGCATCAATTCGATCGAAATTGTATTTGTCACGCTTAATGGCAGATTTGGCATTTGACATTGTCAACATTGTCAAATGCCAAATGGATATCGATCTGAGTTATCCGCTTCAAAACGGATTTCCATGCGCGAAAACGCAGCAAATCATCCGCAAAACAATGAAATTTCGTGATGGCACACTCCATGCTCATCTTGTTCGCAATCGTTTTATTAATGCGAATCAAGGCGACATCACTGGGAGATTGCTATGACCGACACTTTAGTAAAAATCGATTTTTCGAAAGCGCCAGAAGAGCATCCATGTATTCACAATCGTTGGCACCCGGATATTCCGATGATTGCATGGGTAAAGCCGGGCGATGATTTCATTATCGAATGCATGGACTGGACGGGCGGACAAATCCACAACGATGACTCTGCCGATGACGTGCGCGATGTCGATCTCACTAAAGTGCATTATCTCAGCGGCCCGATTGGCATCGAGGGTGCGGAGCCCGGCGATTTGCTCGTCGTAGACATTATGGATGTCGGCACACTCGATCAATTCAAATGGGGCTTCAACGGCTTCTTCGCTAAAGAAAATGGTGGCGGATTTCTCACCGAACATTTTCCCGATGCGCATAAATCGATTTGGGATTTCAAAGGCATTTACGCATCGTCGCGCCACGTTCCAGGTGTTAGCTTCGCCGGCATCATGCACCCGGGTTTGATTGGCTGCCTGCCATCGAAAGCACTGCTCGATACCTGGAATAAGCGCGAAGGTGCACTCGCTGCCACCGGCCCGGGATTATGTGCACCGACAGCGCCGGAAACTGCGCACATGGGCGGCATGAAAACCGATGCGGCAAAAGCGGCGGCGATGGAAGCGGCGCGCACCGTGCCACCGCGCGAACACGGCGGCAATTGCGACATTAAAGATTTAACCAAAGGCTCAAAAGTGTATTTCCCGGTGTATGTGAAAGGTGGCGGATTGTCGATGGGCGATTTGCACTTCTCGCAGGGCGACGGCGAAATCACTTTCTGCGGCGCCATCGAAATGGCCGGCTGGATTCACATCAAGGTCGACATCATCAAAGGCGGCGTCAGTAAATACGGCATCAAAAATCCCGTCTTCAAGCCGAGCCCATTGAAACCCGAATACAAGAATTATTTGATCTTCGAAGGTATCTCTGTCGATGAAGCCGGCAAACAATATTATCTGGATGCACATGTCGCCTATCGTCAAGCGTGTTTGAACGCGATCGAGTATCTGAAGAAATTCGGCTATACCGGTGCGCAGGCCTACGCAATTTTAGGTTGTGCTCCCGTCGAAGGTCACATCAGCGGCATCGTCGATATTCCGAACGCTTGTGCAACCTTGTTCCTGCCCACCGATATTTTCGAAGGCGACATCAATCCGAACAAAAACGGACCGACACCCTTTGTCGGCGGCGGCAAGGATATTCCCGTCTCCTATTGGAAGGACAAAAAGTAATTCGAGATTTCAGATTACGCGAATTGCGAAATTAATTGCACGTCTTTGCAGGTCGGCATTGGCAGTCCCGGCCGGCCTGCTGTTTTTTTCCAACACGTTTCGCCGCTCGACTCGGCGAGACCCTTCGAGAGGACTCGATCATGCCCGTTTACGATTATCGCTGTGATGAGTGCGATTGCGAATTCACGATGCTGATGCCGATGTCGCGCAGCGCCGATCCAATGCCCTGCCCGAGTTGCGAACACCAGGCACAGCGGGTTATCTCAGCGCCGCATTTGAGCACCATGCGTGCCGACGTTCGCGCTGCGCACCAGACCAACGAACGCAGCGCGCACGAACCGAAAATGATGAGCGGCGGCCATCGCTGCGGCAGCGGATGTTCACATCAGAGTCATGACAAACAAAGCCACAGCAAAGCCGAACAGCCTGCGTTAAAACAGGTGAGCTCAGCAAAAAGACCATGGATGCTAGGGCACTAAGATACTAGTGCACTGAGACGAGTCGTCTTGTGCTTGAATAAAAATAATTCGATGGGAAGAAAGAGAAGATCTGCAGCGTTACTCTGCTGCAGATCTGCAGGGATGATCAGGAGAGTGAATTAATCGCCTGAGGTATCTTTACACGCCATTTTTGCAGCGCGAATTTGTTTCTTGTCGCAGTTGTCTTTCGAATCTTTACCAACACACCAGTTGCGACGCGAATCCCAAGCGGTGAGTGGTTGCTCGGTGCCGTCCGAGCACTTAACGGTGTAGCTCGCGTACTCTTGCCCGTCCGGTGCTTTACCGTCCGAAACGAAAGTAATGCTGGTTGGCTTGGATGCATGCGCAGCCATGGAAAGTACCAAGCAGCTTGCGGCAATGGCTGTGTGCAAAATAGTTCTCATGATCACTCCTTCGGATGCAGCGGATTAGTAACACGCTTGAATAGTAAGTGGGGACTGCAGAGTTCGCCAGTACGCCAATTTGATCTGTGTTAAAAACAACGATTCGCTAGCGCCAAAAACCTGCTCTAACTTGTTGATTATAGACCATTAATTTGCGCAATTCGACGTCAAATAAATAAAATTACTTATAGTTAATTACGCATTCTTAATTCATCTGACACGATAAATATGGCGTCAGCAAATTGCATCTCAAATAATTCACAAAAATTTTAAAAAATAAATTGTGTAGAAATGCAACAACGCGCAAATAACCAGACCAGAACACGACATCAGTACAATAGTTTTTGATCAAGCAATCGCCTGTTGTACGTGCTGCCGTTGCATTTGCATGATCATGCGCTCAAGCGATCGCTGCTCGACGCGCGACATATCGCGAAACTGAGCGCCGACCAAAAAACGATCCAACCCATCGGACTTACCGCTCAGATTTGTGACATTGCGCACATCGGCAGCGCACTGGTAGTTACGGCCAGCGAACTCGAAATGCAAATCGTGCAAAACATCGCCAGTGGTCGGCTTGGTGCCACCCAGAACTTCCAGGCGAATACCCGTCGATGACAGATCGCGCACGCGAGCCGAACAGCGCTCTTGATCGGGGGCGAGAAATTCGGAAATAACACCCCAGCCCTGCCCCAACTGCAAACGGAACGAACCGCGGCGTTGGTTATAGTCGAGACTTTCCGGCAGCGCCAGCCAATAACTCTCTATTTGACCGTCGTCGCGACGCGAAATGACATGGGTATTGAAAGTCAGACGGCGTTTGCCATCGAGACGCACGGTGACCGTGAGCGGCTGCCCGGGCAAGCCGATGAAACCGGCGGGAAACAGCTCATCGATCTCGACCACGCCGCGCTCAGGATCAACACCGATGATAATGCTCTGATAGCGCGCGTCGGTGCCGTCGATGGCGACATCGATCAGCGCATGCGAGCGCTGGACATCGAATAGATTGAGGTAGACCTCACGCAAGGCGCCAAGATCGGGTGAGTGCGCCGCTGCGACCGATTCAGCCGCGGGCTCCACCGCAGCGACAGTCTGTTTTTGGCGTTGTCGTTTCAGCCAATCGCGAAGCATAACGTGTCTCCTGAAAACGGACCGGCGGTGGCAAATACAAGTCCGCCGTTATTTGCGAGCCCCTGCTTTACAAAAGCTTTGCTTAGGAACCCTTTATTTACGAACACTTAGGGTTATCGCCCGGCAACCGCACGACTTGAGCGAAACTCTATCACAATCGGCGCCTTCGCCGTTTGACCGCCGGGCCATCTGCTCCATACTTCCAACGCTCGCCGCTGCAGTGCTCACCCTGTCGACGCCTGCAACGAACAATCCCTCTTTGCCGGAAGCGAATTCCCATGTCCATCAGCTCAATGATTGTCCTCGGTGCTCTTGCCGCCCTCGTCGTCTACGCCATCGTGGTTTACAACGGCCTGGTCGGGCTCAAGCACTCGGTGTCGAAAAGCCTTGCCAATATCGATGTGCTGCTCAAGCAACGCCACGACGAATTGCCGAAGCTCGTCGAAACCTGCAAGCAATACATGCAATACGAGCAACAGACGCTCGAACGCGTGATCAATGCGCGCTCACGCGTGGCGCAGGCGCAACAAGCGCACGATATAGCCGCACTCGGCAGCGCCGAGGGCGATTTGCGCGCCGGTCTGGGGCAGCTTTTTGCGTTGGCGGAAAATTATCCCGAGCTGAAAACCAACGATACTTTTCGACAATTGCAGGATCGAATCAGCGGCCTCGAAAATGCGATCGCCGATCGTCGCGAAATCTATAACGAGTCAGTGAACAACAACAATGTGCGCATCGAGCAGTTTCCGGATGCCATCCTTGCGCGCTTCTTCAATTTCAAAGCCTTTCAACTGCTGCAATTCAGCGCCGAGGAAAAAAGCGACGTCAATGTCGCCGCACTGTTCAAATAATCCTCGCATTTTGCTCAGCAGTTTTCGCAGATGAATTACTGGAGTTTTTTATCGCCCGCGCTGATGGTGCTTTGCGCCGGCGGTGGTATTGCCTTAATGGCGATCAATTTGCGCAAGGCTCGCATCATCGAAGATACACCGTCCGCAAAAATTCGCTCGGCGGCACAGGGCTACCTCAGCGTCAGCGGCATGGCCAAAGCGATCGACAATGACATCGTTTTGGCGGCGCTCACAGGACAGCCCTGTCTTTGGTATCACTACACCATTGAACGCTACGATAGGGACGGCAAACACTCGCGCTGGACAACGATCGAAAGCGGCACCAGCGAAAAGTTTTTTGCGCTCGATGACAATACCGGCGTTTGCCATATCGATCCGCGGCGCGCCGAAGTGGCCACTGCAATTTCACAACGCTGGGAAGGCGACGAGCGCAAACCGTACGGCGCACCGCGCCAATCATCCGTCTTTGGTTTTTCCAACCGCTATCGCTACACCGAAAACCGCATTCACGCGCAGGAGTGGGTTTACGTCTTGGGCTGGTTCGAAACGCTGCACGCGCCTTCGCTTGCCGAGCGCACGCAAGAACAAACCAAATTATTGTTGAATGCTTGGAAGCAGGATCGCGATGCCCTGCTCGCACGCTTCGATCTCAATCGCGACGGCGAAATCAGCTTGCAGGAATGGGAGCGCGCACGTCGCGCCGCACAGCAGCAAGCGCAACTGGATGTGCGCGATCAGCTGACGGTACCGCCGGTGAATACGATGAGCCGTTCACCGCTGCGCGATCAACCTTATCTTATCGGCACCAAAGATCCGCTCGATATGTCGCGCAAATATCGCCGCGATGCAGTCATTTCGCTCGGTGCCGGCTTTGCATTCGCTGCGTTCATTTTTTGGAAGTTTTACGGGTATTAATTTAATTTTTGCTGATGCACTATTCGCCGTACGACGATTTGCCGAGTTTTACGTTTCATGTACGCTCCCATCGAACCGATCCGCTGGCGCGGTGATCACCTCGAATTACTCGATCAACGTTTGTTGCCTGCCGAGGAAGTCTATATTGCGCTGCGCGATGTCGAAACGATCGCCGCCGCCATTCGCGACATGGTCGTACGCGGCGCCCCCGCCATCGGCATCACCGCCGCTTATGGCGTTGCGATCGCCGCAAAAAATTTGGCCGCAGCGCAGAACATATCGAATTGGGCGAATGCGCTCGAACCATCGCTGCAATTGCTCGCTGCATCGCGGCCGACCGCAATCAATTTATTTTGGGCAATCGATCGCTGTCGCGAGGTTATCAACCATTCGCAAAATATCGTCGCCGATATTGAAACACTCGCGCTGCAAATCCATCGCGACGATATTGCAAACAACCGGCGTATCGGTCAGTTCGGCGCCGAACTGATCGAGCCAGATTCCGTCGTGTATACGCATTGCAATGCCGGCGCGCTTGCAACCGGTGGGTACGGCACTGCGCTTGGCGTGATTCGTTCGGCATTTAGCGCTGGAAAAATTGCGCACGTTTATGCGGGGGAAACCCGCCCGTGGTGGCAGGGCTCGCGCCTGACCAGCTGGGAATTATTACGAGATGGCATTCCGTGCTCGCTGTGTGTCGAAGGTGCAGCGAGTTGGATCGTACAAAATAGACACGTGAAGTGGATTATTGTCGGCGCCGATCGTATCGCTGCCAACGGCGATGTCGCCAATAAAATCGGCACACATAATCTCGCCATTATCGCGCGGCATTGCGGCGCAAAATTCATGGTCGCCGCACCGCACAGTACATTTGATCTAACGCTTGCGAATGGCAATGTCATTCCGATCGAACAGCGCCATCTGCAAGAAATAACCCATATCCGCGATACCGAACTAGCGACGCCAGGCTGCCATGCAGTCAATCCCGCTTTCGATGTAACCCCGGCCGCACTGATAGACGCGATCGTGACCGAGCATGGCGTGATTCATCATCCGACAACCGAGCGTATTGCACGACATTTTGCCGAGGCGATCGCGCATCGCGCGAAATTCACCTAAGCGACGGTGGGCAATTCGCCGCACGTTTGCGCCACATCAACATTCAACTGCATTTTTGTTTTAACATGCATAATTAATTCATGTTAAATCAAGCACGGCATTGATCGACAAAGAGATGATGAATACCGCAGAAAAAGCCACACTAGTGGAAAACACGCTAACTCGCGCAGCAGAGCAGATCGGGGATATTACGCCGGCCGTAATGGAAATCTATTATCGCGAGCACCCCGAAGCGCTGGCCGCGTTTGAAGCGCACGGACTCGGTAAACGCTCACACCTCGAAGGCATGATGATCGAGAACTCGCTGCACTGCCTCATGCATTGGTTACAGTCGCCAGGAGAAATTGAAATTCTTTTGAGCGGGTCCGTGCCGCATCATCGCGACACCCTTCAAGTGACACCGCAACTGTACAGCGATTTTCTGGAAACGACTGCGGAAGTTATCGCACAAACCATTCCGCCAGCGAACGAAGCAGAGGCAGCTGTGTGGAACGATGTGCGCCAAGATTTACGCGATGTGATAAAACAACATAGCGGTTGTTAGTTCGCGACAAGACCACGACACTCATCACGCAACGAAAACAAAAAAGCCGATCAAAGTTGATCGGCTTTTTTGTTTTGATCACATGCGCAAGCATGCCGGAATATCTAATTTGGTCGGGCATGAAGGATTTGAACCTTCGACCCCTACGTCCCGAACGTAGTGCGCTACCGGACTGCGCTAATGCCCGAAATTTCTTGCAGGATTTGCCGGCCTCAATCGTGGTGGAGATCGTCGAAGCCGACGCGGCGCGCACTATAGCAAAACACTGCGGCGCGCGCCTAGATTCTTGTTCTTAACAGACGACCACGCTTACCAAGTAATTCCGGCGCGATGTACCAGCCATTTGCTCAATACCAGCAGCGTGATAACGACCACATTGAGCATGATCATCATGTACAACGGTCGGAACGGCTTGCGCTCGACATCGTTGTAGCCACTGTGGAGAACACTATCCACGCGGGCTTGATCTTCAGGATAAAGTTTGCGCTCTTCGCTCATCTGCTCTTTCTCAGTACGCTTGTTGAATCAATACACTTGCCAGCGGCGATTATCCCACACCGCCGCCGGCATCGCGATGCCTAAGCTTGCGACACTTGATCGCCATCAATCTACGACAAAATCAGTACGCAAATTGTTCAGGCGTCAGTGCCATGATGGAATCGGCACCGGCAGCAATCGATTTGGCCAGCGAGCGCACCTGCGGCAGACAATGCTGCATAAAAAAGCGCGCCGTGTGCAATTTCGCCGTATAAAAACCGTCGCTGTCCTGTGCTGATTTTTGCAGCGCAATTTGCGCCGTGCGCGCCCACATGTACGCGTACATCACATGCGCGAACAAGTGCAGATATTCGACCGCCGCCGCACCGACACTATTCAAATCGCTCTGCGCTTTTTCGATGATGCCGAACGTGGTCATCTCAAGTGTTTTCACGGCATCCTGCAGCGGTGCAATAAACTCGCCCATTTCCGGCGTATTCGCAGCAGCGCAAAATGCGCTAATTTCTTCGCGCATTTCGAGCAAGAATTTACCGCCGTTGCCGAGCACTTTACGGCCGATAAAATCCATCGCCTGAATGCCGTTAGTGCCTTCGTAAATCTGTGCGATGCGCGCATCGCGCACGAGCTGCTCCATACCCCACTCGCGCACATAACCATGGCCGCCGAAAATTTGCTGGCCGAGCACGGTGGTGTCAAAACCCTTATCGGTCAAAAACGCTTTTGCGATCGGCGTTAGCAGCGCAACCATATTCTCTGCATTTTCCTGCGCGGCACCGTTGCCGAATTTCGCCGTGTCGAGTTGCATGCCGACATAGGCGGCGAATGCGCGCCCCCCTTCGGTGTAGGCTTTTTGCGTCATAAGCATGCGGCGCACATCGGGATGCACGATGATCGGATCAGCAACCGCTTTGCTACCCTGCGCACGCCCCTGCAAACGCTCCCGCGCATATTTCACCGCGCCTTGATACGAGCGCTCGCCACAACCGAGTCCTTGCAAGCCTACACCGAGACGCTCGTAGTTCATCATCGTGAACATGTACGACATGCCTTTATGCGGCTCACCAATTAAATAACCCGTCGCGCCGTCGAAATTCATCACGCAGGTGCTCGATGCATGAATTCCCATTTTGTGTTCGATCGATCCGCAGCGCACCGCGTTGCGCGCACCAAGTTTTCCGTTGGCATCGTGCGCGAATTTTGTCACCGCAAATAATGAAATACCTTTGGTGCCGGGTGGAGCGTCGGGTAATTTTGCGAGTACGAGATAAACGATATTGTCGGTGAGATCCTGCTCACCGCCGGTAATAAATATTTTCGAGCCAGTAATGCTATAGCTGCCATCGGCGCGAGGTTCGGCTTTCGTACGAATAATGCCGAGATCCGAGCCTGCATGTGATTCGGTCAAGCACATCACACCTGCCCACTCGCCGCTGTACAGACGCGGTAAATACATTTGCTTCTGCTCTTCACTGGCGTGGGCATGAATTGATAACGCCGCACCAATCGATAAGCCGGGATACAACGCGAAAGCGACGTTAGCCGAACTCAGCATTTCTTCGCACATAAGGCCCAATAATTTCGGCATACCCTGACCGCCGTAAGCAGGATCACCGCTCAAACCAATCCAGCCGCCTTCACCAAATAATTTGAAGGCTTCTTTGAAGCCTTTCGGCGTAGTGACGACACCATCATTCCACTGCACACCTTCTTCATCGCCGCTGCGATTGAGCGGTGCGATCACTTCACCGGAAATTTTCGCGGATTCTTCAAGCACCGCTTCAGCCAACTCGCGCGTGGTTTCAGCCGTGCCCGGGAATTTTGCCCAAAGCGCCTCGGCGTCGAACAATTCGAACATCACAAAACGCATATCGCGCAGCGGCGCTGCATAGTCGGTCATGACTCACTCCTTGCCTGGGGATTTCTGTGGGGAACCGCTCAGACCCAATATAGCCCACCCAGTCGGTTGCGGAACGAATAACGTTTAAGTTGATACGTTAGAACGGGGGCGTCGGATTAAGACCGCACAATCGGGGATCGATTCAGTGTGGATGATGAGGAATGTTAAGAGCGCTGATCGAGTAACGAGCCGGGCGACAAAATCTGCCCGCTATTCGACTGAAAACTATCTACGGCCCCACTCCTGTCGACCGGAGGAGCGCCATCGACTTTCGCCTGCTCGTTGGCCTGTAAAGTTGCGGCACGCTGCAGCGCCGCATCGAGCTGAGCCTGCGCGATGATCTGCACTGCCTCGCTGGCGACACTTCGATCCTGCGCCGATGGCTGCGCAGGAGCCAATGCGGCAGCGCGTACCTGCCTGGCGTTGCGAATCGTCAGTTGCGGATCATCGGACGTCGCGATTGTGATCGGCACTTCGCCACCCACCGCGTAGCGCTTGCCATCCGGACCGATCGCAAACCGAAAACTCGCCGCGCCAGCCAGGGAGCCACCGACAGCTTGATGCGCAGCTTCATGGGCACGCACTTCGCGATCGATCACCGCTAATTCGCGGATTTCCTGCTCTTCCGCATCGGTCAGCTCAGAGGCAGTATCGCGCTCGCGACCCTTGCCCTTCTCTTTGTCGGAAGTCGCTTCGGCTTTTTGATTGGGCTGCTGACGGGTTTTATCGCTAGCGCTGGATTCTTCGACCGGCGGCAATGCCTGATCTTTATTTTCGACGGATTCTAAGCCGGCTGCGGGTTTACCGAGCGGCGAATAGGAGGGAGTGATTGGTTGATAACTGGGGCCGGAGCCGATGCCGATGCTACTCATGCCCAGTACTCATGCGCAGCCCCGGCCACGATCAGGCCTTGATGTCGATCAGCGTTCCAATCATCTCGTCGGCAGATTTGATCACTGCCGCAGACGCTTTGACCTGGAGTTCGCTGCTTTTGAGATCGACCACGGGCGTAATGAAATCGCCATCGGATTCAGTGGTGCCAAGGCGAGCAATCTTATTGGCGGCATCGCTGGCATTCGCCAAGCCTGTCTGCACGCCCTGCACGCCGGTGGCCAACACGCTGCTTGAAGAAACGCTTCCGATTGCCATAACAACCTCGACAAAACTGTGCTTGAAAACTAGACACAAACTACACACAAACTACACGCGAAAAGAACAAAGACTACGCCTGATCAATATTCAAGCAAATGAACACCAAAACCGCCACGAACAGACGTCAGAATCAGACCGGCGGCACGACTTTACGAGATCAGCGGCTCGCAATTCAAATGGTCTGCAATGGCGTCGGGCGAAGGCTCGGCCAAATGCGGCACCTCGCCGAGGCATGGCGCGCGCAGATAGCTTTTGATTGTCGCGATATTTTCGTTCAGACAAGGCATCTCGGGACTCAGGCAATTCGCAACCCAGCCAACCAGCGCGAGCCCGTCGCGCGCAATCGCTTCGGCAGTCAACAACGCGTGATTGATGCAGCCCAAACGCATGCCGACCACCATGATTACCGGCAAACCCAAACTTTTGGGCAATTGCGACAGCAACTCGCGCGAGTTCAGCGGCACGCGCCAGCCGCCCGCACCTTCGACCAGGGTGAGATCGGCGCGCTGCATCAACACACCGCGACACACTCCCGCGAGCTGCATCGCATTGACGCGAATGCCCGCTTGCTCGGCTGCAAGATGCGGTGCAATCGCGGGCTCCAACGCGATGGGATTGATTTCGTCGTACGACAACGGCAACGTCATCGTCTGCTGCAACAACAGCGCATCACCATTGCGCAAACCTTCAGGCGTGCGCACACAACCTGAAGCGATCGGTTTAATCGCTGCGGTTTTTAATCCGCGTCGATTCGCCGCCGCCAATAAACCCGCAGCGATCGTGGTTTTGCCGACTTCGGTATCGGTACCCGTCACAAAAAACGCTTTCGCCATTTAACTGTTTACCACGTATTTTTTAGCAATAAACTTTTTAGCAATTAGTTTTCGACCCATTAATTTTTTACTAATTGCAAATACCAAACCTGGTACGTCGCCGGCAGCATTCCCTCCGCATCGCGTCGGGCTTCGTAAGCCTCGCTGAAACGCTGCAAGCGCACGCGCGAGGTCAACCCGTCGGGACGCGCGGAATTGACATTGTGAGCGCCGATTTCTTTTAACTCGCGCGTCAGCTCGCGCAACTCCTGATAGCGCAACACTCGCACCTCTTCGCGCCACGAAGTAATCGTTAGACCAGTACGCGCCAACGCAGTCTCGATCGCGGTACGATCGCTAAAGCGATTGACGTGCGCATAGCCATCGACGGCGCTCCACGCCTCGCGCAATTCCATCAACGTTGACGGCCCCAACGTGCTCAGCGACACCGTACCGCCGCTGCGCAGTACACGTTCGAGTTCAATAAATACCGCGCCAAGATTTTCGCACCATTGCACCGCCAAACTCGAAAATACCGCGTCGATACTTTGATTGGCGAGCGGCAGATTTTCGGCATCGCCACAGAGCCACTGCAGCGCAGGCGTCGAGTGATGAGTTCTTCCAAAATCCAACATGCCGGGCGCCAGATCCAGTGCGACCACGTCGTTCGTCATCGCCAACTGCGCACTCACCACACCGGTACCGCAACCGATATCGAGCACCCGCGAGCCCGCGCGCAAATCATCGCGTGCTGATAACCAACCACTTTGCGCCAGCAGCTGAGTCGCCACATCGCGTTGCAAGCCCGCCGCACCATCGTAACTATTCGCCGCGCGACTAAACGATGCAGCGACCGATTTTTTCTCGCGTTGCGGTGCTGCCGCGCGCGGCAATAATTTCGCCATCGCCAGCAAGCGATCGAGATGCTGCCAACAGAGTTCGGAGTGACTGACAAATGGCAAATGCGCCGCGCCATCGATCAATATCGACCAGTGATTCGGCGCGAGCGCAGCAACGGCAGGCGCCACCTGCACGGGGATTAACGCATCGCAGCTGCCAAAAATATGTGCGCCAAGTAAACGCGAATTTTTCAAAGCATCGCGCATATCGAGCTGCGCGAGTAATTCCAAGCCCCACAACAACACGTCCTTATCTTCAGCAACCGATTGCAAACGCAGCCAGCGCAATAATTCGCGCTCGTTATCGCCACTCGTCACCTGCAAACCGAGAAATCGCTTCAAGGTCACGCGTGGATTATTTGCGAGCGCTTGCTGAAAACCGGAAAAATCGGCAGGCGTCATGCCCGTCGGCCAATCGTGTCGCGCAACAAAACAGGGATTGCTCGCTATCGTCATCACTGCGCTGCAGTGCTCACGATATTTCTGCGTAAAGGCAAGCGCGAGCGCACCACCGAGCGACCAACCCAATAACACAGCGCGCGCCGGCACATAATTTTTTAATTGATCGAGCAATTCATCGAGCGATAAATACGGCTGCGGTGCAGAGCGACCAAAACCCGGCAGATCGAGCAGAATCACATTGCAGCGAATACGCAACAAGCGCAGCCAACCGCGCCATACCTCGCCCGACATGCCCCAGCCGTGCAGCAAAACAAGATCCGGTGCCTCCGCACTCGCCGATAGCGACGGAATGCGCTCGCAATACCATGCGGGATGATTTGCAGACATGCTCAAACCATTGCATCCTTGAGCGCATCGAGCAATTGATCGATGTGAGCTTCGCTATGCGCTGCGCTCAATGTGATACGCAAGCGTGCAGTACCAGCAGGAACTGTCGGCGGGCGAATCGCGCTGATCCAAAATCCACGCGCCGCTAATTTCGCCGAAATATCCAGTGCGCGAGCTGAGTCACCTATCAACAGCGGTTGAATCGCGCTCGCATCATTTATCAACTGAAAAACGGGCATGAGCGGCAAATCGAGCTGCTGCGCGCCTTTGCGAAAACGCGCGATGAGTTTTTGCAAATGCTCGCGTCGCCACCTTTCTTCGCGAATAATTTTCAAACTTTGCAACGTTGCCGCCGCAACCGCAGGCGGCAGAGCCGTCGTATAAATATAGGGCCGCGCAAATTGGATCAGTGTTTCGATTAATGTTTCACTGCCAGCGACAAATGCACCGAAGCTGCCAACGGCCTTACCGAGAGTGCCCATTAAAATCGGTAATTGATTTTGATCAAGATTGAAATATTCCGCGCAACCCGCGCCGTTTTCGCCGATCACACCAAAGCCGTGCGCATCGTCGATCATCAACCACGCATCGTGCTGTCGCGCGAGCGCGGCAAGTTCGGGTAATGGTGCGAGATCGCCATCCATGCTGAATACGCCATCGACACAAATTAATTTGCGACCGCTTTCAGCGCGTTCGAGACGAAGGCGTAAATTGTCGATATCGTTGTGCAGAAAACGCTGGAAACGCGCGCCGCTCAACAATCCCGCATCGATCAGCGAAGCGTGGTTGAGTTTATCCTCGAAAATAAAATCGCCTTTATCAAGCAACGCCGTGATCGCACCGAGATTGGCCATGTAGCCGGTTGAAAACAGCAACACACGATCGCGACCGGTGAATTCGGCAAGCGCTTCTTCGAGTTGATGGTGAAACTTGGAATGACCGCAGACTAAATGCGAGGCACCGCTGCCAACGCCAAATTCATCGGCGGCATATTTAAACGCGGAAATAATATCGGGATGATTGGCGAGGCCGAGATAATCGTTGCTGCAAAAATTCAGATAGCGCTTGCCATCGACAACAACTTCAACCCCCTGCGTACTGTCGATGTTTTTGCGTGAACGATAGAGTTGCTGCGCGCGACGTTCATCGAGCGCGGACTTTAATACGTCGTCGATGGACACATCCGCGTCTCTAAAAAAATCAAGCGCGCGTCGCGTCGTAAAACAGCTTGTCGTTCTGCGCCTGCTCGATACGATGATGCAACGCATCTTCGATATCATCTTCGCAATGCTCAACGTTACGTTGCTCAGGCTTGATGCCGAGGCGACCGAACAATTGCATATCCTTGTTCGCTTCGGGGTTCGGCGTGGTCAGCAATTTCTCGCCGTAGAAAATCGAATTGGCTCCGGCGAAATAGGCGAGCGCGTGCATTTCCTCATTCATCGCCTCGCGGCCTGCCGACAAACGCACGTGCGATTTCGGCATCAAAATACGCGCGACCGCAATCGTGCGAATAAAATCGAATGAGTCGATGTTGTCTTGCTCCGCGAGCGGTGTGCCTTCGACTTTGACGAGCATATTGATCGGCACACTATCCGGATGCTCGGGCAAATTGGCGAGTTGCTGCAATAAACCGGCGCGATCGCGCACCGATTCACCCATACCGACGATGCCGCCGCTGCACACCTTGATACCAGCGCCGCGCACGTGATCGAGCGTCGTTAAACGATCTTCGTAAGTGCGCGTGGTGATAATTTCGCCGTAATACTCGGGCGAGGTATCGAGGTTGTGGTTGTAGTAATCGAGGCCCGCCTCAGCTAACTCGTTAGCCTGCTCTTCAGACAACATGCCGAGCGTCATACAAGTTTCGAGGCCAAGCTCTTTAACACCGCGCACCATCGCCGTCACATAGGGCATGTCCTTCTTTTTCGGCGAACGCCACGCGGCGCCCATGCAGAAACGTGTGCTGCCCTGTTCTTTCGCCGCGCGTGCTTCGTCGATCACCTTCTGCACTTCCATCAGTTTTTCGGGTTCGAGACCCGTGTCGTAGCGATTCGACTGCGGACAGTATTTGCAGTCTTCAGGGCAAGCACCGGTCTTAATCGACAGCAGCGTGCTCACTTGCACGGCGTTCGGATCGAAATGCTCACGATGCACCGTCGCCGCACGAAACAACAGATCGTTGAACGGCAGCGCGAACAGTGCTTCGATCTCGGCTCGGGTCCAGTCGTGGCGAACGCTGCTAAGGGGCGCCTGCGTGAGGGCATTCATGGTCGGATTCCCCGGAAGGGTGGGTAAGCTGGGAGAGTTCACATCTTAGCGGCCGCAAAGCCGCTGTCAACCAGAATGAGCACCGCCGGTTTACAGCCCTGAATTGGCTTTCCGCCCACTCCATTAGGAAAACCGAATAAAGCTCAAACAAGGGGAGCCATAGCAAATTGCACGGTAGAATCGACGCAGCCTTTCCACTTAAAGCCAAAGCAGACATCCACATGAGCAATTCTCTTAAGGATCAACTCCTCAAAGCCGGTTTAGTCGACAAGAAAAAAGCGCAAGCGGTGACGACCGAACAGCGTCAACAAAAAAAGCAGCAGCCTAAGGGCAAAGCAGTCATCGATGAAACCAAACTGGCGGTACAACAAGCCATACAGGAAAAAGCTGAGCACGATCGTGAATTAAATCGTCAGCATCAGGCGGAGGCTCAGCACAAAGCATTCAAGGCGCAGGTTAAACAGATTATCGAAAGCAATACGCAGGATACTGTCGGCGGCGAAATGGTTTATCAGTTCTCCGATAGCAACAAGATCAAAAAAATCCACGTTACTGAACAACAACATTACCATCTCGCCAAAGGCATGCTCGCCATCGCCAAGCTGGAAGATCGCTACCACGTTATCCCCGCGCGTATCGCTCAAAAAATTCAGGAACGCGACGCCAGCGCCATCGTCGTGCTGCATCAAAGCAATAGCGACGACGCAGTGGAAGAAGATGATTTTTACGCAGACTTCAAAATTCCGGATGATTTGATGTGGTGATGACAATGCGCCGCAGCGAGTCCTGCCACTGTATTCTGTGCGGCACATCGACATCACACGACATCTGCTCAGGTTGCGATCGCGAATTACCACGCATCAAATACAGCTGTCGGCAATGCGGCATTCCATTGCAGCATGACAGTCTTTGCGGCGATTGCCTCATCGCGCCACCGATGATTTCGCGCTGTATTGCCGCGCTGCGTTACGAACCACCCATCAGTCATTTGATTGGCAGCTTCAAATATCAGAGCAATTTCAACCATGGTCGCATCTTAAGCCAGCTTCTCATCGAGCGCTTGCGGCTAGAAGATATCGCTGCAATCGACGCGTTGATTCCGGTACCGCTGCACTGGTATCGACGTTGGCAACGCGGATTTAATCAAAGCGAAATCATCGCCGATGAATTAAGCCGCGCACTGAAATTACCGATGCACACACGCTGGCTGCGCAAAATTCGCAGGGGCACACCGCAGCAGCACCTCGATTCCGAAGCGCGCCATCGCAACTTGCATGATGCATTTGTGTGTACTCGCGATGTTGCCGACATGCACCTCGCAGTGATCGACGATGTCGTCACCACCGGCGCGACCGCTAATGCGATAGCGAAAACGCTGCGTGATCGTGGCGCTGCGTCCGTGCAAGTCTGGGCGCTTGCGCGCACACCCTAAGGCCGGGACTTGACGCGCGTGTTAAAGTGGATCGCCGCAATAATTCAGCGCCGAGATTGATATGAATGAAAATCACCCTGCTTCCGACGATGAGATAACGGTCGATTCCTCGCACCCTTTTGCCCAACTATCTCCGGAGCTCGTTATCGATGCGATAGAAAGCACGGGGAGATTGTCCGATCTGCGCGTGTTCGCACTCAACAGTTACGAAAACCGCGTCTATCAAATCGGCATCGAAGAGGGCGAACCCCTGATCGCCAAATTCTATCGGCCCGAGCGCTGGAGTGATGCGCAAATTCTCGAAGAACATGCATTCTCATTGCAGCTCGCAGAAAACGAATTACCGGTGGTCGCTCCGCTAAAAAATGACGATGGCGAAACACTGTTCCGCTTTCGCGATTTTCGCTTTGCATTATTTCCGCGGCGCGGCGGCCAGGCGCCCGATCTCGACAACCCCGATAATCAATTAATGCTCGGACGTTTGATGGCGCGCCTGCACGCCATCGGCGCCACCGACAATTACAAGACCCGCCCCTCGCTCGATATCAAAACGTTTGGCTACGACAGCGTGGAGTTTATCGCCGAACATTGCTTGCGCGGCGAAATGCTGCGCGCGTACTCAACGCTGTGTAGCGATTTGCTCGCTCGCATCGAAAAAATATTCGCCGAGGTAAAACCGAAAAAAATTCGCACACACAGCGATTGCCACGTCGGCAATATTTTGAGCCGCGAACATCTCAACGGTGAAAAGCAGTGCTTCTTTGTCGATCTCGACGACAGCCGCATGACGCCAGCGATTCAGGATTTGTGGATGCTGCTTTCCGGCGAACGCCACGAACGTATCGCACAATTATCGGAAATACTCGAAGGCTACAACGAATTTTACGATTTCGATTTGCGCGAACTCGCGTTAATCGAAGCATTGCGCACTTTACGCCTCATGCATTTCGCGGCGTGGATTGCACGCCGCTGGCAAGACCCGGCATTTCCGCTCGCATTTCCGTGGTTCGGCAGCGAGCGTTACTGGGCCGAACATATTCTCGAATTGCGCGAGCAATTATTCGCGCTCGACGAGCCGCCGCTCGCTATTTTTTAACGCGTTGATTTTTTTGCCGTCGAAAAATTCAACTCAGCGATTCTCATAACGGCTACCTGTTTTCATACCGATTATAGTCGAGCACGCCCGCTTCGATACGCGATTGCGCACGTAATTGATCGTGCAACCAATCGCTGTACGCCCAAAAGCGCGGCGAATTGCGGCGAATACCGAAATCGTCGACCAATTTAGTGTAATCCGCTGCCGTATTCAGTCTCTCAATTGCCGCAACGAATGCGGGCAATTGCTCTTCAGTCATATCGAAAAACATATTCGGATAGGATCCAAGAATGCCCGGCACTAAGCTGATGCTATCTTCGTCGTGCAGAATTTGCTTGTCTTCAAACAGCAATGTGGAAACGTTGGCGTGGCCGATGTTATGCACCATCGTAAATACTTTGCGCTCGCCATGATTTTCAACGCTGATAACACTCAGCTGCGGTAATTGTCTCAGCGCGTTGCCGCGCAAATGCTCCAGTTTCTGCAGCGCCGTATTTGTCGCGGGATTAGTGGTGGGATTGGTGGCCGTATTATCGCCCAGCGACCAGCGCTGGCTGAGCGCGCGGCCTAAATGATTTTTCAGCTTCTCGTAAAACTCCAATTTCGGCTGATCGGTTTGATACGCAATCGCCGTCTCGGTCTCGATTGCAAAGCGCGGGCTGTAAAGATATTGAGTCACCTCGTCGCTCACATTGCGATACCAATATTGGCTTTCGGCCGCGCGCGCGCTTTTCGGCAAAAACGCGAGGAAATTCGATTCGCCCTCCATGCGCAAGAAATCCATATACATCCGCGTCATCAATTGATGACCGACATTGCCGTACACATCGAAACCCGCGACGAGCAGATAGTGGATGCGTTCAAGCAGCGAATACCCCACAATCCACGCCGTTTTTGGCGGCTCACCGACAAAGCCTTTCACCACTGTCGCGCTGTCGAAATGACGGAACACCGTGAGTGCTGCATTGCGATTCACACCATCGCCATTCCAGATATGCGCCAGCTCGGTGCCGCCATTGCGCTCAAGCTCACCATCAAAAAATTGAGCCTTTGCCTGCAGAAACTGCGTTTGTGCGTGCGCGTATTTACGCCAATTGAGTAACGCCGTTGTGGTTTCATCCTCCGCAGGCAAACGCAAATTGCCGCTTTCGCGATCGAGCAGCGCACCCTCTCTTTCAACCTCGGGCAAATCGGGATCGATAAACGCCACCCAAAATTGATCGTTGATGACATTGAGCGCGACCTGACCGCGACACACCGGGCCTTTGATAAAACCCATGATGGTGAACTGCGCTTCATCGAGCATGAAACGATAACGGCTGCGCACGGGTATATCGCGAAATGCCTTGAACGGATTTGAAGCGACTTCCGGTGTATACGATGGCAATGCGGTTATTGCGCCGACATCGCGTAAAAACCATTCGCTCCACTTCGCCATACGCTCAGCATTGAGCGCATACGGCATGTGGCTTTTAACGAGCAACGTGCTGCGAATCGGCACCAACCGATAATACACACGGGAAACCTGCGGATCATCGAATGGTCGCCGCGTCGCGATCATTTCAACGCGCTGCCCCGGTGGCGTGCGCGAGCGCACCAGGCTAAAAAACTGTGCGTTATCGACACCTGAAAAAAATACATCGCCGAGATACAAATGCTCATAAATATAGCGACTCATCAACTGCGTTTTTAAATCATCGCCGTTGAAAAAATTTTCCCAGCGCTCGACCGTATGTTGCAACGACGTTGCAAGCGGCGGAGGCGGCGCCACTTTTGCGCCCGTTTCCAGCCAGCGTTTGATGCGCTCGAAATCAACATCATCGATGCCGGGAAAACCAAACGGCATGCCCCACAACGGATAATCTTTCGCAAACTGATCGAAGGTTTCCACGCGCGGGCATTGCTGTTCGCGATCGAGCGAAAAATCGAAACTCGACGGTAATGGACCTTGTGCAGGCAATGGATGCTGGCGCTTGAGTTCGAGCATGCGATACAGCGTGCTCGCATTTAAATTCGTCTCCTCGTCCTGACGATATTCGTTGAGCACGGGATAGAAATTACGCTGCCGCCACTCATCGGCGCTGCGCGCATCGACGAATAAACGCGAGAGATCATCGGCGAACAAGCGCGTGCCGTTGTACACCTTTTCCTGCGAAGCCCCGCGCTCGACACCGGAGAATGCGGTCAGCTTCAACTGACACGGCGCATCGTAACAACCGTGGCAGACCACGCAGCGTTTCTCGAAAATGGGTTTGATATCGCGCTGATATTCCGGCTCCTGATAACCAGCAAGCGGCGTTACCAGTTCGCGAGCCGGCGGCGGTAGCGGCTTGCCGTAGCGCTGCTGCCATTGCTGTTGCGCCAACGCCGCACACCCCGCCACCAACAACAATACGAGCGCCGCTCCGATCCACCTGTGCATTTGCCGCATGTATTTCCCCGCGAAGACTGAATAATCGACGAAACGAGCGTTATAATCCCGCCATCCTATCAAGGTGAACGCTATGAGTACCAAGCCTCTCACACGCAATTTGGTGGTCGATCCATTGTGGCAGACGATACGCGACGAAACCCGCCGCGAAGCCGAACGCGAACCGATTCTCGCGAGCTTTCTGCATGCGACGATTTTGAATCACGACACGCTCGAAGCCGCATTGAGCTTTCACCTCGCGCATAAACTCGATAGCGCAACGGCTTCGGCCTTACTCGTGCGCGAGGTTATCGAATCTGCATTACAAAGCGATGCCAGTATCGGCGATGCGATTCGCTGCGATATTCGCGCGATCAAAGAACGCGACTCCGCGTGCATCGGTTTCTCGGTGCCGTTTTTATATTTCAAAGGTTTCCACGCGCTCGAAGCCTATCGCGTCGCGCATTGGTTATGGCAACAAGGCCGCGAAGCGCTCGCGCTGTTTTTTCAAAATCGGATTTCGAATGAATTCGGCGTCGATATTCATCCGGCCGCAGTTATCGGTCGCGGCGTGATGATGGATCACGCCACCGGTATCGTCATCGGCGAAACGGCTGTCGTCGGCAACGATGTGTCGATCATGCAATCGGTGACATTGGGCGGCACGGGAAAAGAGCACGGCGATCGCCACCCGAAAGTCGGCAATGGCGTTTTGCTCAGCGCGGGCGCGAAAGTGCTCGGCAATATCAAAATCGGAGAAGGTGCGCAGGTCTGTGCGGGCAGCGTGGTGTTAAAAGAAGTGCCGCCGCATACGATCGTCGCCGGCGTGCCCGCCAAAGTGGTCGGCAAACCGAGTTGCGCGCAACCGGCTCTGGAAATGAATCATCGCGTCGATTGCGGCGAGACGGGTTGAGCACCAACCACCCCGTCAGGCTGCGCCTGCCACCCCTCCAAAGGAGGGGAATGCGCAAAGCGAGTAGCGCACGGATAATTCCCCTCCTTCGGAGAGGTGCCCCGCAGGGGCGGGGTGGTCAGTAAATCGGTGACAGTTTTCGCGGCAAAATTAAAGTGTACAATTCGGACGACGTCCCTGCGCGCGCGCATCCGCAGCATCGGCCTCGGCTTCTGCTAATGCACGATTCAACGCACTCATGCGCGTTTCATCGGATGGGTGCGTCGATAAAAACTCCGGCACTTTGTTTTTGTCCGCCGCCGCCATATTTTCCCACAGCGAAACACTTTCATCGGGATTGAAACCGGCCTTCGCCATCAATTTCAAACCGATCATATCGGCCTCGGATTCCTGCGTGCGACTGAATGGCATCAACACGCCGTAAGTCACACCGGCGCCGAGCGCACCCATCACCAAACCCTTCTCGGTGCTGTTCGATGTTCCCGCGATAATCGCGCCGACCAACAAAGCCCCCTGCGCTGCAGTTTGCTGCGATAAACGCTCGGCGCTGTGATGCGCCTGCACGTGACCGACTTCGTGACCGATGACCGTCGCCAGCTGATGTTGATTTTTCGCGACGCTGAGAATACCGCTATGCACGCCGATTTTTTTCCCCGGCAGAGCGAAAGCGTTAGGCGTATCGTCTTTGAAGACCTCGATCTCCCAACCTTCGCCTTCGTCGCCCGGCAGCGAGGTTAAAATCGCGCGCGCGACACAACTTACATACGCGTTGGTTTTAGGATCGTTATCGAGCGCCTGTTTCTTTTTCAAATCGCCGAACGCTGCAGCGCCCATTTTGCCCATATCGCTTTCGGTGTAATTCGGCAAAATAAATTGTTTGCGTCCGGTCGGTGAGGTTGCGCATGCAGCCAGCACCGCGATCGCGATGAATGCACTCACCCTTTTCAACCGTTTACCTGTCATAACCATTTTCCTTGTCATAACCTCTCAATTTCAAAAACTTAATCCCTTGCGCGCTGCGCCGCTATCGGCAATACGCAAAACCACGCACACTAGCGCGCAAGGCTATGACCGAAAAAGCGGTCAAAAGTTATTGCGTGCTCCACGGTGTGCAAATCGGCGGATTGGCAACATCTTTGTACTCGCAGAGCGATAAAGCACCGGTGCTAGCGTTGATGCGCCAGGTCGACAACACATCGTCGCCCTCGATGATTTGATAGGCGCCGGCAGCGCCACCACTGCTCCACGGATAGCATGCCGGTTCGTTTTTGTGTCCTTCAAAACTGCACAGCGATACTGCGCCATTACCGTGATTGATACGCCACGCCGAGAGGTTTCCCTTGGTGGACACACCGCTGAATTGACCTTCGGCCGACGCTACCGTAGCCGCCAACGCGGTCGAAATCAGAAGTGTGGAAAACAGGACGATGGATTTCATTGAAATACTCCGAAATTTTCAGGGAACTACCGGCTTGTTAGTGTTATTGAGCGCGAACCCTTGTCCCGCCCGCGATCACAGTTTAACACCGCATTTCAGCTAAGCCAGTTCGCGTTGCCGCCACGCACAAAATACTGTATAAAAATCCAGACAAACCGAGGACACAGCGTGAGCATCAAAGGCCGCGGCACCGATCACAATCCGCACAATCGTTTCGCGCCGCGCATCAGTGTGGTCGATGCGGACACCGACACTTTCGGTCTCGCCGAATCGACGCGCAATCCCGCCACGTGCGTGCGCGTCGAAAACGCCCGCAGCATCATCAGCTACAACGATTCACCCGATATCGCCTTCGATCGCTCGATCAATCCGTATCGCGGCTGCGAGCACGGCTGTATTTATTGTTTTGCCAGACCAACACACGCGTATTTGGATTTATCGCCCGGCCTCGATTTTGAAACGCAGCTCGTTGCGAAAACCAATGCGCCGCAATTACTGCGCGATGAATTATCGAAACGCAATTATCGCTGCGCGCCGATTGCGCTCGGTAGCAATACCGATTGCTATCAGCCGATCGAACGCGAATACCGCATCACGCGACAAATTCTCGAAGTGTTGTGGGAGCATCGCCATCCATGCGTCATCATCACCAAAAGCCAGGGTATTTGCGACGATATATCGCTGCTCACGCAAATGGCGAAAGAGCGCCTGCTAAAAGTTTACGTTACGGTGACGACACTGGACGATGAACTCAAACGCAAACTCGAACCGCGCGCAGCGAGCGGCCGCGCCCGTATCAATACCATCGCACAACTGAGCGATGCCGGCATTCCCGTCGGCGTACTGGTTTCGCCGATCATTCCCGCGCTCAACGATAAGGAGCTGGAAACGATTCTGAACGAAGCCAAACAAGCGGGCGCGATCAGCGCCGGATTTATTCTGCTGCGGCTGCCGTTGGAGATCGATGAATTATTTCAAAACTGGTTGCGTGAGCATTATCCATTGCGCGCCGAACATATCATGAGCCTGATTCGCCAAAGTCGCGGCGGCAAAAATTACGATGCAGAGTTTCATACGCGCATGCGCGGCACCGGCGTGTTTGCAGAATTGATCAAAACACGTTTTCAACGCGCTGCACATGCATTGCATCTCAACGAAAACCACACCGACTCTAGCGAACGCGACAAAGCACTGCGCACCGATCTGTTTCGCGTACCGACTTCGCAACTCAGCCTATGGTAGCCCCGCCGATTGCCGTTACACATAAACGCAACCATGCCGAGTCTGGTAGGATAAGGGCCATCCATTTCTACAAACAGTCGCATCGAGATCTCTCATCATGTCGCAACGAATCCTGTTAACGCTGATGGTATTGACCCTGAGCTTTGCGGCGAACGCCGGCGATGTGCAATACGACTACGACACCGCGCGCGATTTCAGTGAATTTCGCTACTACGATTGGCAGCCGCAAACCGACAGCATCGATGAGTCGTTCAAGCTGCTCAGCCTCGATCAAATCAAAGAACTGCTCGCGTACAACCTCGAACGGCAAATGGAACACGCCAGCGAAAAATCTCCGGCGAATTTTCTGGTTCGCTTCTACATCAAACCGATGAAAAAATTCGTCGACGATCGCCCGCGCATCGGCATTGGCATGGGCGGATTTAACGACGGCATGGGCGGCGGTGTTTCATTCAGCTTTCCGCTCGGCGGCAACGAACTCGATCAAACCGCGCAAGTCGTTATCGATTTCCTGGATCCGAAAACTCAACAACTGGTTTGGCGCGGCAGTGTGGTAACGAACCTCAGCAGTACTTCGGTGCCGATGAATCAAGGACAATTGGGAAAAGCCTTTGCGGCGATTTTGAAGAAGTTTCCGCCAAAAAACTGATAAAAGTTATAACGACAACTCCACGCAACGACATGACGCCCCTGAGTAGGTAACTATGCCTACATACGGCATGTAATCCCCTGCCTAGACTTCGACCACGTCACAATTTTTCGGGTTTCTTATTTCTCCTGAGCGTGCGTGTCATGGATAAATTCCTCTTAAAAGTTATATCGAGGCATCTAACGATTTATCAAAGTATTGACGCTCACCCACCCTCTTCGCTGTTCTTATCTTGAATAACCCGTACAAATTTATTCCCTCCCTAAATTCGTAATAACTGATGGTGCCGTCTATGTTTTCACATCTGAAAGTTAGCACACGACTTAGCCTGGGCTTTGCCGCCATAACCGCGCTTCTGCTCATTCTCGCGACAACCGCTGTTACACATCTCGCTTCAATCCACACAGCGACGCAACAAGCCGCTGCATCGACAGCAGATATCGATGCTATCTACACCACAGCACGCACTCAGATTTGGATGCTGTCGGGAGCTACATTGTTGATCGCAGCAGGCATTGCTTTCGCCATCATCCGCAGCGTCACCCAACCGCTACAAACGCTCCTGGTTTCCGCAAACCAGATCGCTGCCGGCAACCTTTCCACACGCCCTCAAGCGAACAGCCGCGATGAGATGGGACAGATATTGGAGGCGATCGGTCAGGCAGTTGATCGATTGCGCGAAAGCGCTGCCGTCGCGGCCGCCGATTTGCGCGTCAGGCTCGCGCTGGAAAATGTGCAGAGCAATATCATGATTGCCGATGCCGATGACGTTATTTGTTTTACCAATCGCGCCGTCTTGGAGATGTTAAGTTCTGCCGAACAGGATCTGCGCAAAGACTTACCCAACTTCGCTACAGATAAAGTGTTAGGCAGCAAAATTGATGTATTCCATCGTAACCCATCGCATCAGAAGCGCTTGTTAGCGCAGCTCACATCGAAACATAAGGCGCAAATCGTCGTCGGCGGACGCACTTTTTCGCTAATAGCCACGCCCATTTTCGACGCATCGGGAAACCGTATCGCCACAGCCGTCGAGTGGATGGATCGCACGGCCGAAGTCAAAACCGAGCAAGAAATTTCAGCCATGGTCGAAGCCGCTAGTCGTGGTGATTTCGAACATAGGCTCGATGTAAACAGCAGCGAGGGCTTTTTCAAAGCAATGAGCGAAAAACTCAATGGTTTACTCGCCAGCACCAGCAGCCGTCTTGGCACGGTCAGCGCCAACCTGAATATTCTCGCCAACGGTGATTTATCAGTAGCTGACGAAAATAAATCTGAGGGCGTGTTCGGGCAACTTCAAACCGAGGTCGGCAAACTGCGTACAAACCTTCGCGGCTTACTCGCGGAAATGAATCATATGTCGCGCGAACACGATGCGGGCGATATCGATGTCACCATCGATGCCGATAAATTCCAAAACGATTTCCGCACGATGGCGCAGGGCATTAACACCATGGTAGCCGGACACATCTCGGTGAAGAAGAAAGCCATGGCGTGCATTGCCGAATTCGGGCGCGGTAATTTCGCTGCACCGCTCGAACAATTCCCGGGTAAAAAAGCCTTCATCAACGACACCATCGAGCAAGTGCGCGGCAATCTGCAAGGCTTAATCGCCGAGATGGATCATATGTCACACGAACACGATGCGGGCGATATCGATGTCACCATCGATGCCGATAAATTCCAAAACGATTTCCGCACGATGGCGCAGGGCATCAACACCATGGTGGCCGGACACATCTCGGTGAAGAAAAAAGCCATGGCGTGCATTGCCGAATTCGGGCGTGGTAATTTCGCTGCACCGCTCGAACAATTCCCCGGTAAAAAAGCCTTCATCAACGACACCATCGAGCAAGTGCGCGGCAATCTGCAAGGCTTAATCGCCGAGATGGATCATATGTCGCGCGAACACGATGCAGGCGATATCGATGTCACCATCGATGCCGATAAATTTCAAAACGATTTCCGCACGATGGCGCAGGGCATCAACACCATGGTGGCCGGACACATCTCGGTGAAGAAGAAAGCCATGGCGTGTATTGCCGAATTCGGGCGCGGTAATTTCGCTGCACCGCTCGAACAATTCCCCGGCAAAAAAGCCTTCATCAACGACACCATCGAGCAAGTGCGCGGCAATCTGCAAGCAGTGATGGCGGACATCAACAAATTAATTGCCGCCGCGCAAGAAGGTCAACTTGAAGTTCGCGCCGATGCCAGCGCGCACTCCGGTGACTTTGGCAAAATTGTACAAGGCATCAACGCCACGCTGGACGCGGTAATCGGCCCCGTTACCGAAACCATGCGTGTGCTGAGTGCTTTGGAAAATGGCGATCTGACGCAAAAGACCAACATCGATTGCAAAGGCCAACTCAAAAATCTTTGTGAAAGCGTGAATAAAACCGCAGCGCGATTGGAAAAAACTTTGGAAGAAGTGCGCGCAGCGGCGGACGCCATCGCGTCAGCCAGCGAGCAGATATCCTCCACCTCACAATCGCTGTCGCAAGCGGCCAGCGAACAAGCTGCCAGCGTGGAAGAAACCAGCGCCTCGATCGAACAGATGGCCGCGTCCATCGCACACAATACGGAAAATTCCAAAGTCACCGACAGCATGGCAACCAACGCGGCGAAAGAGGCCACAGAAGGTGGCGAAGTCGTGCGCGCCACGGTCACAGCGATGAAACAAATCGCGCAAAAAATTAGCATCATCGACGACATCGCCTATCAAACTAATTTACTCGCGTTGAACGCTGCTATCGAAGCGGCACGCGCTGGCGATCACGGTAAAGGCTTTGCCGTAGTGGCAGCCGAAGTACGCAAACTCGCTGAGCGCAGCCAACTCGCATCGGCAGAAATCGGCTCGGTAGCTTCCAGTAGTGTCGAACTCGCTGAGCGGGCCGGTACGCTGCTCGATGCGATGGTACCCAACATCAGGAAGACCTCCGATCTGGTGCAGGAAATCACGGCAGCGTCCGATGAGCAATCGTCCGGTGTGGCGCAGATTAATAACGCGATGAATCAGTTGAGCCTAACCACGCAACAAAATGCATCGGGCTCAGAGGAGTTGGCGGCAACAGCAGAGGAGATGAGCAGTCAGGCACAGCAATTACAGCAGAGTATCGACTTCTTCAAAGTCACAGCCAGCGGGCAGCAACGCACATCCGCGCGTGCATCCACCGCCACACCGGTACAACTCGTCCCGGTACCGGAAAACGGTGTGGTCAACGAAGCCCACTTCAAGCGCTTTTGAGGAGTCTAGCGATGTCTAACACGCAAATTGCCAGCTCGCATAGCGCAGCGCACACTGCTCACGTACAGCCTGTTCATGCTCAACCTGTTCATGCACAAAACGGCCACGCGCAAATCGGTCAGTATCTGACTTTCATGCTTGGCGGCGAATTATTGGCTATCGATATTTTGAGCATTAAGGAAATTCTTGAGTACGGCACGCCGACCAAGGTACCGATGATGCCCAAATTTATTTGTGGCGTAATTAATTTGCGCGGCGGTGTTTTACCGGTCATCGATTTGTCGGCGCTGTTCGAACAGCCGACCGCCGCCGTCACGCGACGCTCATGCATCATTGTGGTCGAATTGGAAGATGCCGTTGACGCCTCATCGCAGTGTATCGGCGTATTGGTAGACACCGTCAACGAAGTCATCGATATTGCAGCAGCGAATATCAAACCCGAACCGACCTTCGGCATGCGCGTCCGCACTGACTTCATCAACGGCATTGCGCAACACGGTGAGCGCTTCGTGATTTTACTCAACATGTCGCGCGTATTGTCGATGACGGATATCGCATTGCCGCAGCAATAGCGCGCAATCGCAAATACCGCATGACTACTAACTTCTTTGCGACTGCCGCTTTGCCACTAGCGCTTTGCCACTAACGCTATACGACCGCAACAAGATCTCGCCTCAACCACAGAGGCGAGAAATTTAATGATACTGCGCCGAAAACTCATGCACAGCATCAATAAACACACCGGCATTGGCAGGATCAACCTCAGGCGTAATGCCGTGGCCTAAATTGAAGACATGGCCATTGCCACGACCAAAACTCGCGAGAATATTTTTCACTTCAGCGCGAATGCGTTCGGGATTAGCGTACAGCATTTGTGGATCCATATTGCCCTGCAACGCCACGCGATCGCCGATTTGTTTACGCACCGTGCCGATATCAACACTCCAATCGAGACCAACCGCATCCGTACCACAAGTTGCAATTTGCTCTAACCACGGACCACCATTTTTCGTAAATACAATCACCGGCACTTTGCGGCCTTCGTTTTCGCGAATCAGATTCGCCACGATTTTTTGCATGTACGGCAACGAGAATTCAAGATACGCGTTGTAACTCAGCGCACCGCCCCAGGTATCGAAAATCTGTACAGCCTGCGCGCCCGCTTTGATCTGACCATTCAAATACGTGGTGACGCTTTGCGCGAGTTTATCGAGCAACGCGTGCATGACTTGCGGCTGATTGAATGCAAGGGATTTCGCCTGACGAAAATCTTTCGAGCCACCGCCTTCGACCATGTATGTCGCCAGCGTCCACGGGCTGCCGGAAAAACCGATCAGCGGCACGCGGCCATTTAACTCGCGACGAATCGTGCGCACCGCATTCATCACATACCCCAAATCTTTTTCGGGATCGGGAATTGGCAGCGCGGCGACATCGGCTTCACTGCGCACGGTTTTGCGAAAGCGCGGGCCTTCGCCCGTTTCGAAATACAAACCCAAACCCATCGCGTCGGGCACGGTGAGAATGTCGGAAAACAGAATCGCCGCATCGAGCGCGTAACGATCGAGCGGTTGCAGCGTAACCTCACAGGCGAGTTCGGGATTCATACACAGCGCCATGAAATCGCCGGCACGTGCTCGCGTGGCGCGATACTCAGGCAGATAACGCCCGGCCTGGCGCATCATCCAGACCGGGGTCACATCGACGGGTTGACGCAGCAGCGCGCGCAGGAAACGGTCGTTCTTCAATTCGCTCATTCAATCGCCTATTAAGTGGCACCGCAAAGTGGGGCGAATTGTACGGGAAAACGACCGCTCCCTGATATTTTCAGTCGCGGTCGGGCGCGCCGAGCGGAAAAAATGGGCGGAAATAGCGTGCCTCATCGACCGCACGCGCAAACGACGGACGCGCGAGCAAGCGCTTGCGGTAGGCGATGACATTGGCGAATTTTTCAGGAATACGATGTACCCAATCCGCATAAAACAGCGAAGGCGACGCTGCACAATCGGCAATGGTGAATTGCGCACCGATCGCCCACTCGCGGCCAACCAGCTTGCTGTCGAGCCACGCATAGGCGATATCCAACTGACGCTTTGCCTGCTCGACGCCGTAGGGATCGCGCTTATCGGCGGGCCGTAACGCATCAGCCACGAATTTTTGCGCGGGCGCCATGATGTCATTATCGAAGAAGCGATCCATAAAACGCGCTTCGAGCGCCGCATCGGCATCGGCGGGAATCAAACGCGTTTTGCCCGGATAATGCTGATCGAGGTATTCGAGAATGACCGTCGATTCGATCAGCGCGCGATCGCCATCGACCAACACAGGGAAACGCTTGAATGGCCATAGCGCTTCGAGCTCGGTGAGAATTTTCGGGTCGTCGTGATTGATCTGCTGAAATTCAAAAGGCGTGTTGTTTTCGTAAAGGGCAATCAGAACTTTCTGCGAGTACGACGAAAAGGGGTGTGCGTAGAGTTTGAGCGACATGATCGATTCCTCGTGAGCGATTCGACAGTTAATCGAACCGACACGAGGTTAATCGACATCGCCACAAAAATAAATTTGTGCAACCAATCGTTCAGCGGACATTACACCCCCAAATAATCGAGAATCCCTTCCGCTGCCTGCCGCCCTTCCCAAATCGCGGTAACGACAAGATCAGAACCGCGCACCATATCGCCGCCCGCGAAGATTTTCGGATTGCTGGTTTGGAATTTATAGGTTTGTGTTTCCGGTGCGACGACTCCACCCCAGTCGTTGATATCCACATTCACCGAATCGAACCATTGCGCAGGATTCGGACGAAATCCGAAAGCGATCAACACCACATCGGCATCCAAAATCTCGTCGCTATTCGGGATCACTTCGGGACGACGACGGCCGCGCGCATCGGGCTCACCCAATTGCGTGGTAACGAGACGAACCGCTCGAACGCCGCGTCGATCGCCGATAATTTCGACCGGTTGACGATTGAATAAAAACTCCACGCCTTCTTCGCGCGCATTCGTCACCTCTTTACGCGAGCCCGGCATATTTTCTTCATCGCGACGATACGCACACGTGACACTCAGCGCGCCCTGACGAATCGAGGTGCGATTGCAATCCATCGCCGTGTCGCCACCGCCGAGCACAACCACGCGTTTATCTTTCACGCTGATAAATTCGGCGGGATCTTTTTCCCAACCCATATTGTGATTGACGTTGGCAATCAAGAACGGCAACGCGTCATAGACACCGGGCAAATGCTCACCCGGAAAATCACCTTTCATATATGTGTACGTACCCATACCCATAAATACCGCATCGTATTCGGCGAGCAATTGTTCGATCGAAATATCCTTGCCGATTTCCGTATTCAAGCGAAATTCGACGCCCATTTCTTCGAGCACTTTGCGGCGGCGCTGCAACACCGATTTTTCGAGTTTGAATTCGGGAATACCGAACGTCAGTAACCCACCAATTTCCGGATAGCGATCAAACACTACCGGTTTTACGCCTGCACGCACTAGCACATCGGCACAACCGATGCCTGCAGGGCCGGCACCGATCACCGCGACTTTTTTATCAGTCCATACACGTTTCGATAAATCGGGCTTCCAGCCGAGCGCGAGCGCGGTATCGGCAATATATTTTTCGGTGGCGCCGATCGTCACTGCGCCAAAACCATCGTTGAGCGTACACGCGCCTTCACACAAACGATCCTGCGGACATACGCGACCACACACTTCCGGCAAGCTATTGGTTTGATGACTGAGCTCCGCCGCCGCGAATAAATTGCCGTCGCTGATCAACTGCAACCAATTCGGAATGTAATTGTGGACGGGGCACTTCCATTCGCAGTACGGATTTCCGCACGCAAGACAGCGATGCGCCTGCTCCTGAACCTGCGACTCGTTATAGGACTCGTAAATTTCGACGAATTGCGCCGTGCGCAGATCGATCGCCTTTTTCTCCGGCTCGTTGCGACCCACATCGAGAAATTGAAAACTATTGTTCATAGGTACTTTGTTTAAACGTTGCGCCATAATCGCTTTACTTCATCCAAACTATTGCGGCCTGCAATTTTTACGGGTGAACCTGTTTATTGGGGACTGTATTTGGTTAATTTGAGCAGCGAATCGATGCTCGCCGCTTTCGGTTTCACCATCCAGAATTTGCGCACGTAGTCGGCAAAATCTTCGAGAATTTGCGCGCCCCACGCCGAGCCCGTTTCCGCCACGAATTCGCGAATGATGTCGCGCAAATGACCGCGATGCGCTTCGTAGGCTTCGCTATTGATGCGATTGATTTCGACGAGCTCGTTGTTGTAGCGATCGACGAAACGATTCTCTTCATCGAGCACATAGGCAAAGCCGCCGGTCATACCCGCGCCGAAATTGACACCGGTTGGACCGAGCACGGTGATGTGGCCGCCTGTCATATATTCGCAGCAGTGATCGCCTGCGCCTTCAACCACGGCGATCGCGCCCGAATTGCGCACACCGAAGCGCTCGCCGACGCGACCTGCAGCAAATAATTTCCCGCCCGTGGCACCGTATAAACAGGTGTTCCCTGCAATCGCTGCATCTTTTGATGCGAATACACTGCCGCGCGGCGGATAAATCACAAGCTTGCCGCCCGCCATGCCTTTGCCGACATAATCGTTGGCGTCGCCTTCGAGAATCATGTGCAGACCACCCGCATTCCACACACCAAAACTCTGGCCCGCAGTCCCACTGAGTTTGATTTTTATCGGCGCATCGCTCATGCCGAGATCACCATAGCGGCGCGCAATTTCGCCCGACAGGCGCGCACCGATCGAGCGATCGCCATTGCGCACGCTGAAAGAAAATTCGCCGCCGGTTTTTTTCTCGATTGCAGCGCGCGTCGCATTCCACATTTCTTCGGCTTTGCGCGCCTTATCGTAAGGCGGATTCGATTTCTGCACGCAGAATTCAGGTTTCCCCGCCGCTTTCGGGTCTTTCCATAAAATGCGCGACAAATCCAAATTAGCCTGCTTCGGCGTTTGACCTTCGCGCACTTCAAGCAGATCGGTGCGGCCGATCAATTCTTCGAGCGAACGCACGCCGATTTTCGCGAGCCACTCGCGCGTTTCTTCGGCGATGAATTTGAAAAAATTGGTGACCATCTCGACGGTGCCGATGAAATAATCATCGCGCAGCCGCGCATCCTGCGTTGCCACGCCCGTCGCACAATTATTCAAATGACAGATGCGTAAAATTTTGCAGCCGAGCGCCACCATCGGCGCCGTGCCGAAACCAAAACTCTCTGCACCAAGAATCGCAGCCTTGATCACATCGAGCCCGGTTTTCAAACCGCCGTCAGTTTGCACACGCACAGCGCCACGCAAACCGTTCGCGCGCAATACTTGTTGCGCTTCGGACAGGCCCAACTCCCACGGCGAGCCCGCATATTTAATCGATGTCAGCGGACTTGCAGCCGTGCCGCCGTCGTAACCGGAAATCGTAATTAAATCGGCGTAGGCTTTTGCTACGCCCGCAGCGACAGTGCCCACACCCGGTTCGGAAACTAATTTCACCGACACCAGCGCCTGCGGATTGACTTGTTTCAAATCGAAAATCAACTGCGCGAGATCTTCGATCGAATAGATATCGTGATGCGGCGGCGGTGAAATCAATGTCACGCCGGGAACGGCGTAACGCAAACGCGCAATTAAGCCATTCACTTTGCCGCCCGGTAATTGCCCGCCTTCACCCGGCTTCGCGCCTTGCGCGACTTTAATTTGTAAAACTTCGGCGTTGACTAAATACGCTGGTGTCACACCGAAACGGCCCGATGCCACCTGTTTGATTTTCGACACGCGTTCAGTGCCGTAACGTGCGGGATCTTCACCGCCCTCGCCCGAATTCGAACGACCGCCCAATCGATTCATCGCCGTGGCGAGTGCTTCGTGCGCTTCGGGACTCAATGCTCCAAGCGACATACCTGCCGAATCGAAACGCGGCAGAATTTTTTCGATCGGTTCAACTTCATCGAGCGGAATCGATTTCAAATCGCTGCGCAGCGACAACATATCGCGAATCATGGCGACGGGACGATTGTCGACCAGTGCCGAATAATCGCGCCATGCCGAGTAATCGCCCGTCTGCACCGCACGCCGCAGCGCTTGCACGACATCGGGATTGAACGCGTGATATTCCTGGCCGTGCACATATTTAATCAAGCCGCCCGGCGCGATCGGTTTGCGCGCAATCCACGCATCGCGTGCGAGCAATTGCTGATCGTGCTGCAGATCGGCAAAGGTCGCGCCTTCGATACGGCTCGCAACGCCTTTGAAACACAAATCGACAACCTCGCGCGCAAGCCCCACCGCCTCGAACAATTGCGCACTGCGATACGAGGCAATCGTCGAGATGCCCATCTTCGACAAAATTTTCAGCAGGCCTTTGTCGATGCCTTTGCGATAATTTTTCTGCGCGTATTCGGAATCGCCGATCACTTCTCCGGTACGTATCAAATCATCGATCACGCTGTAGGCGAGATACGGATAGACCGCGGTTGCGCCGAAGCCAAGCAGGCAGGCGATTTGATGCGAATCGCGCGCGGAACCCGTTTCCGCGACGATATTCGCATCGCAACGCAAACCGGCTTTCAGTAAACGGTGATGCACTGCGCCGACTGCGAGCAGCGAATGCACGGGTAATTTGCCACTCGCAATCGCCCGATCGGATAACACCAGGATAACTTTATGGTCGCGCACTGCCGCTTCGGCCGCTTCGGCAATTTTCACCACGGCTTGCGCGAGATCGAGCTGCGTCGGATCGTAATTCAAATCGATAAAATGTGCGGGGTAATTCGGCTTATCGATATTCAATAGGCGTTCGAATTTATCGGGCGACAAAACCGGTGTCGTTAAAATCACACGGTCGCCATGATCGGCAGTTTCCTCGAACACATTTTTTTCGGTGCCGAGACAGGTTTCCAAACTCATCACAATCGCTTCGCGCAGCGGATCGATCGGCGGATTGGTTACCTGCGCAAATTTCTGCCGGAAATAATCGTAGAGCGGTCGCGCGTGTTGCGATAACACCGCCATCGGCGTGTCATCGCCCATCGAACCAACCGCCTCGTTCGGCGATTCCGCCAACACTTTTAGAATCTGCTCGCGCTCCTCGAAGCTGACTTGAAACATTTTTTGATACGCGTTGAGCGCATCGCCATTGATTAATTCAGGCGCACGTTGTGGCGCTCCAGCCCCTTCAATTCGAGTTTCTTCGATGCGCGTTGCATTTTCCTTCAACCATTTTTTATACGGCTGACGCTTTTTCAAACGCTCGTCAATTTCGGCGGTGTGCATGACTTCGCCGGTTTGCGTATCGACCGCAAAAATTTGGCCCGGACCAACGCGGCCTTTCGCGACGACATCTTCGGGTTTGTATTCGTGTGTGCCGACTTCGGATGCGAGCGTGATGAAATCGTCGCGCGTGATTACCCAGCGCGCCGGACGCAAACCGTTTCGATCTAACAGGCACACTGCGTGGCGACCATCGGTGACGACGATACCGGCGGGACCGTCCCACGGCTCCATGTGCATCGCGTTGAATTCGAAAAAGGCTTTGAGATCCGCATCCATGTGATCGATGTTCTGCCACGCAGGTGGTACCAGCATGCGCACGGCGCGAAATAAATCCATGCCGCCGGCAAGCAATAAATCGAGCATATTGTCGAGGCTCGACGAATCCGAGCCCGTGCGATTGACGAGTGGTGCAATGCTTTTGATATCGGGCAATAACGGACTTTGAAATTTATTGATGCGTGCGTCAGCCCAATTGCGATTGCCTTCGACCGTGTTGATTTCGCCGTTGTGCGCGAGAAAACGAAATGGTTGCGCAAGCGGCCAGCGCGGCGCGGTGTTCGTCGAAAAGCGCTGATGAAAAACGCAGATCGCCGTTTCGAGACGCGGATCATCGAGATCGAGATAAAAGCGCGGCAGGTCCGCAGGCATCATCAAGCCTTTATACGACAACACTTTGCTCGACAGGCCGCACACGTAGAAATCATTGTCCGCACTGTTCGCGATTTCGATTTTGCGCCGCGCGATGTACAGTTTGGTGCTGAACTCCTGCTCATCACTGCTCGTCGTGTTAACGAAAAGTTGCTCGATATGCGGCATCGTCGATAACGCAATCTCGCCAAGCACAGATTTATCGATCGGCACTTTGCGCCAGCCGACAACCTGCAAGCCTTCCGTTCTCAAAACCGCTTCAGCATTCGCGCGCGCCTTGGCAGCTCGATCCGAATCGTGACTCAAGAAGATTTGACCGACCCCATAGAGCGGAGTCAGCTCGGTCGAAAAGCACTCATGCGCCACCGCGCGTAAAAACGCATCGGGCTTCTTGAACAACAAACCGCAACCGTCGCCCGTTTTACCGTCGGCGCCAATCGCACCACGATGGGTCATGCACCGCAACGACTCGATTGCGGTCTGCACTAATCGGTGGCTTTGCTGGCCTTTCATATGGGCGATGAGGCCGAATCCGCAGTTATCGCGCTCGTCTTCGATTCGGTAGAGACCTTCTGACATTACTGCTCCAAAACAGAAAACTTACTTTGAAATCAAACAGCTATTTAAGACGCACGGCATCGGCACAGCACCGATCGCGCACGCACCAGATGAGACTACGCGCACAGGGCTGTTGATCACAATACTGTTAATCACAACAAGGAATTGGTGTCGAGAGACACGCAAACGCCGCACCAGTTTATAAGGCTGGCATCAAGCGTCAAAAAAAGCGAAAGAGCGGAACAAAAGCGAACCGAGCAGACTCGATCACCTTGAAGTTCGGCGAGGATTAACGGCCGCCGTGTGCGCGAATATCGGCTTGCACGTTAGTCAGCGAGCGCGGCCACGGCTGCTGTTTACGCACCGCGTCGGGCAATTTTTCCACGGCCGATTGCGCAGCATTTTTATCGCGATACGGGCCCGTCACCACGATGATCCAGGGCTTGCCGCGCAATTGAGTGTGGTAGACGTAAAGCTTCAAACCTTTCCCGGCGCCCTTCGCGAATTTATCGACAGTCGCTTTCGATTCAGCGCCCATCAGCTGCAACACAAAATTAGACGACGGCATGGCGAGCAATGCCTGCGCATCGGCATCCAGCGCTCCAGCTTTACTAACGGCGGTCTGAGGGGCTTCACTTTTAACGGGAGTATCTTTTTTGCTATCGATGGGCTTTTCTAAAGCTAGTTTTTCTTGAGTCGACTTGTTTTCTTGGGCTCGAGTTTTTTCTGAAACGTTATTTACGCTGGACTCGGCCGGTCGCGGCGCCACTTCTCCAGACCGCGCTCCAGGCTTGTCTCCAGCCCCTGCTACAGACTTAGCCGTCGCATTCTCTGCGGGAACAACCGGACTTGGCGATTGCGCGCTTGCATTTGGTCGCTCTGCAGAAACGGTTTGTGGCGCCGGCAACTGGAGCGCAATGGAGTTGCGCTCGATATCGCTCTTCTTCGTTGCTGGCTCGGCAATTTCTGGGGGACGCGCAAGCGAAACTGGCTGCGCGTTACCCGTATTACCCTCGCGATAAAGCACCAACACAATAACCACCGCCAAAAGCGCTGCAACCACACCGATATGCAACATCGGCAGAGCTTTCGCGCGACTAACAATCGACACCGGCGCGGGCTGCTCCTGCAACAACTGCGGTACCAGCGCATCGATGGCCGCAAAATTACCGCCGCTCAATTCGAACAGTTGATTGAATTTCGCGTCACTTAAAATCTGTTCTTCGCGATAGCCCGCTGCCTGCATTCTGGTGCGAACATAATCCTCCGTTTCACCGCGGTCGAGCGGCATTAACTTGAGTACTTCAGCAGCGCCAGCCTGCGCCTGCTGCCACGCGATATGCAGATCGGCCTCGCCCGCCAATAACAAACGCAGACGCCCGCCGGCACCAGCAATCAGCGCCGCACACTCCGCCAGTGTATCGATCGATAATAATTGTGCGGCATCGATAGCGATCAAAATCGGCTGAGGATCACCATCGGCGGGACGGATACGCTCCAGGGCATAAACCAATTCCGCATTGCCAACCGCAACCGTGTTAGGCAACCCGAGCGATGCGGCAATCAATCCACGAATTTGCGCGGCATCCATCAATACGGTGGCATCGACACGACAAATATCGACGAGGTCTTTTAAATCTTTTTCGATTTCCGCGAGCGTACGGGTTTTGCCAGCACCATCTGCCCCCAGCAACAAAACCGTCGCACCCGAAAAATACAACGCATGCACAGCGCGCTGTACGAGAAAGCGGCGCTGCGCGCCGACGAAGAAAAAATCCGGTAAGGCACCGACGGCAAAAGGGTCGCTCGCAAGACCTAAACGAGCGAAATACTCAGATTCGGATGCTGCCGTCTGCATGTATCCCCCAGAATGGAAAATCAAAAAGTCATTTAGTTATACGTTATCGCTCGCATCGACAATCATGCTGCGGCGATGCAATGTTTTAATTCGCTCAACGGAAAATCCGCGGTAGTAATCGCATGGCCGATGGATTTAAGCAAAACCAAACGCAATTGCCCATCCAGCACTTTTTTGTCGACAGCCATTAACGCCAGGAATTGATCGACCGACATGCCTTGCGGTGGCCGCAGTGGCAATTTCGCACGCACCAACAAATCACGCAGCACTGCAACCGCCTGCGTATCGATCCATCCCAGACGCGCGGAAAAATCGGCGGCCATCAACATACCCACCGCCACCGCTTCACCGTGCAGCCATTCGCCATAACCCTGCGCGGTTTCGATCGCATGACCGAAGGTGTGCCCTAAATTCAATATCGCGCGCAACCCGCCTTCACGCTCATCCGCCGCGACAACTTTCGCCTTGTTCGCGCACGAACGATAAATCGCTTCGCGCAATAAATTCGCATCGCGCGCCATCAGGCCATCGATATTATTTTGCAGCCAACGATAAAATTCGGCGTCGCAAATTAATCCGTATTTAATAACTTCAGCGATACCCGCTGAAAATTCGCGCGCAGGCAATGTGCTCAACACATCGGTATCGGCAATGACGCAACGCGGCTGATGAAATGCGCCGATCATATTTTTACCGAGCGGATGATTCACACCGGTTTTACCGCCGACCGATGAGTCGACTTGCGCGAGCAGCGTGGTTGGTATCTGAATAAAATCGACACCACGCTGATAGCTCGCCGCGGCAAATCCCGTCATATCGCCGACTACACCGCCGCCGAGCGCGATCAGCGTCGTCGTGCGATTGTGGCGACGCTGCAACAACACATCGAAAATCGAATTCATTTGCTCGAGCGTTTTGTACTGTTCGCCATCGGGCAAAATCACTTCATCAACTTGCAAGCCAACGAGCGCGCTTTTCACTCGCTCAAGATATAAAGGAGCAATCGTTGTATTAGTGACAATGCACACTTGCTTGCCCGCGATATGCGGAGTGAGTAAATCCAGCTTCGCCAAAAGCTGTGTGCCGATATAAATGGGGTAAGAGCGATCGCCGAGATCGACCGACAATGTCTGCATAGCGTTAATTTTCTTCAAAACAAGATCGTGCGTTCGTATTGGAAAAACAGGGGATTAGCGGTGCACGATAACGTGCGCTGGCACGCAAGGCAATGCGGGGCGATCAGGCAAGATTGCGCAAACGCGCTGCAATATCCTGTGCGACGGCTTTGGGGCTGCGCCCATCGGTATCGACGACGATATCGGCAACCTCGCGGTACAGCGGCTCTCGAATCGCCATCAATCCCGCCAATACGCTGGCCGGATCATCGTTCTGCAGCAGCGGACGCTTGCGATCGCGACTCGTGCGGCGAACCTGCTCATCGACAGAGGTATGCAGATAAACGACGGTACCGGTCGACGCCATCAACTTGCGATTATCGGCCGACAAAACAGCGCCGCCGCCAGTTGATATCAATGCGCTCTCAAGCAGACTCAACTCGCCCAGCGCAGCGGTCTCGCGCAAGCGAAACCCAGCCTCGCCTTCGCGATCAAAAATCCACGGAATATCGACGCCACTGCGCGCTTCGATTTCGCGATCGACATCGATAAATTCGAGATTCAAATCGTCGGCGAGGAGCTTGCCGATAGTGGTCTTGCCGGCCCCCATCGGGCCGACAAGAAAGACGCGGGATACTGCCATTAGTGTGACTTAAACCATTACAACTTTAGTCGATCAGCGTATCCGCCAGGATGCGCGGAGTGATGAAGATGAGAAGCTCTTGTTTTTGTTTGCTCGTTGTCTCGCGTTTGAATAAACGGCCAACATAAGGAATATCACCCAGGAAGGGGACCTTGTCGACTTTATAAACATCCGATGACTTGAAGACACCACCCAATACAACTGTTTCACCATTACCAACGAGCACTTGAGTTTTGATCGAATTGGTATCGATGCTTGGAACAGAGCCAGTTCCCGTCGATACATTCTCACCCAACGAGTCTTGGTTAATGACTAAATCCAGAATCACACGATCATCGGGAGTAATACTTGGGGTCACATCTAGCTTGAGCACAGCTTCTTTGAAAGACACAGTAGTCTCGCCATTCGCGGATGACTCTTGGTAAGGAATTTCAGTACCAGACTTAATCGTTGCCTGCTGCTTGTCGCCGGTAACCACCTTTGGCTGCGAAACCACCTCTCCACGACCTTGTGACTCAAGAGCAGAAAGTTCCATCGATAAAAGGTTACTCCCATCTATGTAACCCAGAGCAAATCGACCAGAAGAGCCTGACACCCCTAAATCGACACCCAGCGCATTAGGAAAAGGGACCGTGTAGGTATTACCCTGACTGATAGCGTTTAAACCAGTGTTAACAGAGCTCAATCCACCGCTAGCCACCCAATGATTGTTGTCGGACAGCGCCGCGCCACCCCACTGGATTCCAAGCGCCTTATCAAGGTCCGAGTTCGCAATAACGATACGAGCCTCAATCAAAACCTGACGAATTGGCACATCAAGCAATTTCACAATGCGACGGAACTCTTCCAGTTTCTGCGCGGTTTCAGTGATCAAAATTGAGTTGGTGCGATCATCGACGATCACCTTTCCGCGACTCGACAAAATGCTGCCGGTTCCACTAGGTGCCTGGCCACCAGCTTGACCACCACCGCCTGACGGGCTGAACAATTTGTACAAGTCTTTGGCACGCGCATATCGAATGCGAATGTGCTCGGTTTGCAGCGGGGCAAGCTCTTGAACCTGCTTTTTAGACTCCAGCTCCTGGCGCTCGCGCTCTGCGATTTCTGCTGCGGGAGCCACCATCAGGACATTACCGTCCTGACGTTTATCCAAACCTTTCGTTTTGAGAACGAGCGCGAGAGCTTGATCCCACGGGACATTCTGCAAGCGCAGCGTGATTTTGCCGCTGACCGTATCACTCGCCACCAAATTCAGGCCGGTAAAGTCGGCAATGATCTGCAGCACTGCACGCACTTCAATATCCTGGAAATTGAGCGACAAGCGCTGTCCCGTGAACGCAAACTCTTTTTTACGCTCTTCAACTTCTTCCTTGGTTAATGGCTTAACGCTGACAACATATTGGTTATCGGTTTGATAGGCCAAATAATCGTATTCACCACCAACCTGTAGATAGACGACACTGCCCGCCGAGGTCGATTGCGCGTCGACTTTCTTCACCGGTGTGGCGAAATCGACGACATCAAAACGACGCTGCAAGTTTTCAGGTAACGAGGCGCCCTTGAATTCAAGCTTAATGCGCTGCCCTTCGACCGTTGCGTTGACATCGGTTTTCGGATCGCTGAGATCGACAATCAAACGGCCCTCGCCGACATCACCACGACGAAAATCAATATTGTTGATCGCGCGCCCCGTACTCGCTACCGCAGCGGGTTTAGCAATCGCCGCAGTCACGGCATCACCACCATTTACGAGCGGCTTCAAGTATTCACGCGCACCGGCATCGCCGACATTAATCAATAATGAATTGCCATCAACACGCGTTGTGTAAGGTGCAAGTTGAACCAAATTTAAAATCATGCGAGTACGGCCGGCCGATTCAAGCACCACCGCACTCGATGCATTCTCGTAACCCAACGTGAACTTCTTGTCTTTCAGCTGCGGGGTCACGCCGTTGAAATCAAGCGCAATACGCGCAGGCTTTTCAATTGTGTAGGCCTGTGGTGTCGGTGGCGGCGCATCAAATACCAGCTGTGCTTCAAATGCACCACCCGGCAGTGAGGTAAAACGGACATCGGTTAAATTGGCGGCATTGGCTGCAGAGATCAACGCAATGCACGCGACAGCAAATTTGGCGACAGTGCCGGTAATTGTCCGAATCATTTTTCCACCATACCCAGCGCCGCTATCACGGCCTGAAAAATTGTTGTGCAGATACCCTGAGAACTTATTGGACAGATAAAGAAGATCCATGAGCCTCTCCGCCGAACGCGTCCTATTCATTTAATTCTTTCCACCATCTGTAGTTCTTAATGGAATTTTGTGCGGGCGCTCGACCCACTCATCGGGACCATTGGAAACAATTTCGACCACCGACACATCGTTTTCGGTTAGCTCGACGATGCGCCCATAATTTTTGCCCAGGTAATTGCCAATTTTTACGCGATGCACGCTGCCTTGAGTATCCTGAATAAGGCCCCACAACGTGCCATCCATTTGTACGGTACCAACCATCGTCAGAGAATCAATGCTGAACTGCTCAAGGAATTCCTTCGGCCGACTGGTATCGGGCTTCACCTTAACCAAGCGCTGCAGACGCGTAATATCTTTAACCTCGACCGGCTGCTGAAACGGATTTCTCAATCCAGCCGCGCTGTAAGTGAAGGACTTGTAGGCAGTAAAAGCAGGTATCGGCTCAATATGCCCAGCCGGCCGCGCCTTTACTCCGGCCATATAGCTATCGAGATCAGGAAACGAACTGCTACCGCACGCGGCGATCAAAACCATCGCTGCACACAGAGCGGTAAGGGAATAGTTAGGGCGTGCATTCATAGAGATCATACTTCTTACGCCCCTTTATACCGATAGGTCTTGGCTGCAATGGTCATCGACAGCACACCCTGATTTTTTGGATCCGAACTAATTTTGAAATCGTGCAGCGTAACAATGCGCGGCAACCCCGCAATTCCGCTCACGAACGTACCGAAGTCGTGATAGGAGCCAGTGACTTCAATACTGATCGGCAGCTCGACATAAAACTCTTTGGCTTGCTCGGGTTGCAGCTTGATGCTTTTAATTTCAAGGCCGCTTTCGACGCCCTTGTTGGTGATATCTTCCAATAAGCCGGGCACTTCGGTGTCGGTAGGAAGCTGGCTGACAAGAGCACCAAACGATTGCTCCATCTCCACCATTTGTTTACGCAGTGCTTCAAGATTTGCAGCTTTGAACGCTTTATCCTCAAACTCTTTTTTAAGCTCCAGCTCTTTGCTCTCAACCTGCGCCAACTGAGCGCGCATATCGGAAATGTTGTAGAAGTAACCGAGAATCACTACGAGGACAAAAACAAACACCCACGCCATGATTTTGACCGGCGTCGGCCAGCTGCCAATGTTATCTGCGTTGAGATCGGCAAAATCGATCTCGCGCAAATCGTTTAATACGTCCTGAAACGCCACTTATTTACCCTCCTTCTTTTCTTCGGGCGGACTGATACCTACCGCCATCTTGAAGGCACTCGCTTGATCGCCAAATTCCGGAGCAGCCTGTACCGAAGTCAGATTGGGGTTTTCAAACCATTCGGACTTATCCATCTGCCGCATCAAACTGGAGACACGGTTATTGGATTCGGCAACACCCGTAATCTCGATCGTTTTTTCAGATCTACCCAGCGATTGGTAAAACACACCATCTGGTAATGTGCGCACCATTTCATCGAAGACATGAACGACCAAGGGACGTGTTCCTTGCAAGTCTTGAATGACTTTCATGCGGTCAAGCAGCTGTTGGCGCTTTGCCTCAAGCTCTTTGATTTCTTTTACCTGATTGTTGAGTTCGTCAATATTGCGCTGCAGATAGGCGTTGCGATTGGTTTGATTATCGATCCAACCGCTGTACACGCGGTTCGCGACCAGCACGACCAGCACAGCAGCGATCGCCGTGCCTGCCAACACCGTCAGAAACTCTTTGCGCAGCTCCTGACGACGCTCTTCGCGCCAGGGCAGCAGGTTTATATGGGCCATTAATCGAAACTCCTCATCGCCAGGCCGCACGCAATAATCAGCGACGGTGCATCATTGGTCAGCGCTGCGACATCAACACGCGACGAAACCGCCATGCGTGCCAACGGATTGGCCACCGAAGTGGAAGTCCCGAGCCGCTCCTGCACGAGTTCGGCGAGGCCGGTCATCGACGCGACGCCGCCGGCCAGCAGAATATGGTCGACATCGTTGTATTGGCTCGAAGAGAAGAAAAACTGCAATGAACGGGTAATTTGCTGCACGACGGCGTCTTTGAAAGGCTCGAGGACATCGTGCTCGTAATCATCGGGCAGACCGCCCTGCTTTTTCGCAAGCCCAGCTTCTTCAACAGTGAGACCATAACGACGCTGAATTTCCTCAGTCAACTGACGACCGCCGAACAGCTGCTCGCGCGTATAAACTGTATTGCCGCCAACCAACACGCTGAGCGTGGTCATGGTGGCGCCGATATCGACGATGGCGACAACGCTGTCGTCGTCATAATCGAACTGACTTTGGCAGAGCTTGAAGGCACGCTCGACCGCGTAGGCCTCAACATCGACCACCTTGGCGGCGAGATCGGCAAGCTCCAACGCATCGACACGCGAGTCGACATTCTCGCGACGGCATGCGGCAAGCAGCACTTCGACTTGATCGGGGTTATTGGCCGACGCGCCCTGCACTTCGAAATCGAGCGCAACTTCGTCTAGCGGATAAGGAATGTATTGATCGGCTTCCAGACTGATCTGGGTCTCCATCGCGTCATCACTGAGACCCGCCGGCATGTCGATCACCTTGGTGATAACCGCCGAACCCGCCACGGCAACCGCAGCGGTTTTCAATTTGGTTTTAGCGCGACTGTGTGCCGTCCGCAGGATACCCGCTACCGCCTCGACCTCGGCCAGGTTCTTCTCGACCACCGCATTGGGCGGTAGCGAAGCCACCGAGTAACTCTCGACGCGGTACTGATCGCCACTGCGAGAGAGCTCGAGCAACTTCACGGAGGAAGAGCTGATGTCAATGCCCAAGACGGGCTGCGTGCGCTTTTTGTTGAATAGACTGCTAATCACAGTAAATTTCCTATCTGCGTCCGTGACTTAGAGCACAAATTTGCACCATGAAGTAAATACCACGAGCTGCGTTTACGCAAATGCCTTCAGCGAAAAAAAGTGCTTATAATTTCACAATTTGCTGAAATCACTTACTGTAACTTATCGCTAACCGCCTATCAGTACAGGAAAAACATGACAAAACTCGGTTCCTTCGCGCGCGCAACCATTTGGTGCTTATTCGGTCTAAGCGCGCTTCCTGTTCTGTTTGGCTCTGCAGCGTTCTTATACCTTAGTCCGAATTTGCCATCTGTCGATGCCCTGAAGGACGTGCAACTGCAAACACCGTTAAGGGTGTATACAAGCGATGGTGAACTGATTGGCGAATTCGGCGAGATGCGGCGCACGCCGATTCAATTGCGCAATTTACCGCCGCTTTTTATTAAGGCTGTGCTCGCCGCCGAGGACGACAGTTTCTACACCCACCACGGTGTCGACATCGCCAGTTTGATGCGCGCGGGATCGCAACTGGTGACCAGCGGCCACATTCAAACCGGCGGCAGCACCATCACCATGCAGGTCGCCAAGAACTACTTTCTTTCGCAGGAGCGGACCTTCGCGCGCAAGTTCAACGAAATCCTGCTCGCGCTGCAGATCGAACACGAACTCACCAAGGAAGAAATTCTCGAGCTCTACCTCAACAAGATATTTCTCGGCAACCGCGCTTACGGCGTCGAAGCCGCCGCGCAGGTTTATTACGGACTGCCAATTCAGGAGTTATCGATCGCGCAATGGGCGATGATCGCCGGTCTGCCCAAAGCGCCATCGACGAACAATCCCATCGCCAATCCCGAGCGCGCGATGCAGCGGCGCAACTGGATTCTCAACCGCATGCACCACCTCGGCTATATCGACGAAACCCAACTCGACACTGCACTCAAAGAACCCATCAATGCGAGCTATCACGGCTCGGTCGTCGATGTCGAAGCCAGTTACGCCGCCGAGATGGTTCGCCAGGAAATCGTCGAACGCTTCGGCACGAAGGCGTATACCGATGGCTTGATCGCCTACACCACACTCGACAGCCAATTGCAGCGCGTCGCCACCAAAGCCATCGTCGATGGCCTGCTAGGCTACGACACCCGTCACGGCTATCGCGGCGCCGAGCGCAAGCTCAAACCAGCTGCCAACGGCACACTCAATCCTGTGGATGACAATACGCGCAAAGCCTGGCGGCGCTTATTGATGTCGACCCCCACCGTCGGCGGACTGACGCCCGCAGCCGTGCTCGAGGTGCAGGACAAATCGCTGAGCCTGTTGCTCGCGTCGAACGAAGTCATCACGCTCGATTGGGAACACGGCCTGAGCCGGGCTCGCCGATTGATCGACGAAGACCATCGCGGCGCCTCGCCGAAAAATGCAGCCGAAGTCGCCGCTGTCGGCGACTTGATTCGCCTGCGCAAGAATGCCAAAGGCGAGTGGGAACTGAGTCAGGCGCCGGCATTACAAAGCGCGCTGGTGAGTATCGACGCCGATAACGGCGCCATCAAAAGCCTCGTCGGCGGTTTCGATTTTCGGCAGAGCAAATTCAATCGCATCACGCAGGCCCAACGCCAACCCGGCTCGGGGTTCAAGCCGTTTATGTACGCGGCCGCGCTCGAGCACGGCTTGTCGCCCGCCACCATCATGAACGATGCGCCGATCGTGTATCAGGAAGCCGGCATGCCGGAAGCGTGGCGACCGGAAAACGACACGGGCGAATTCTACGGGCCGACGCCGCTGCGTCAGGCGCTGTATAAATCGCGCAACGTCGTGTCGGTTCGAGTGCTGCAGCAGATTGGCGTCGACACCGTGGTCGATTACGTTCCGCGTTTCGGTTTCGATAAAAATCAGTTGCCGCGCAATTTATCGCTGGCGCTCGGCACGCTATCGGCGACACCGATGCAAATGGTGCGCGGTTTTGCGGTATTCGCGAATACGGGCTATCTGATCGAACCGTTTTTATTGCAACGCGTCGCCGATCGCAACGGCGCCATCCTGTTCGAAGCGAAGCCGGTAGTGGCCTGCCCCAATTGCGATCAAACGCCGGATAGCGTGCTGGGCGATACCGCAGACGCTGAAAACTCGGCCAAATACGACACTCCGCCGACGACCGCCAGCACGCCTCAAAATCCGATCGCCCCGCAGGTGCTGGATAAGCGTTACGGCTTCATCATGGATTCGATGCTGAAGGATGTCGTTCTGCGCGGCACCGCCACTGCGGCGCGCGTACTCAATCGCAGCGATATGGCGGGAAAAACCGGCACCACCAGCGGGCCGGTCGATACCTGGTTCAACGGCTATTCGAGCGGCATCGTCACCACGGTATGGGCGGGATTCGACAGCAACAAGCCAATGGGTAAAGACGAATACGGTTCGACCGTCGCTTTGCCGATCTGGATCGAGTACATGCGCGCGGCACTGGCCGGCAAGCCTGAACGCCCATTCAAACAACCGCAGGGCGTGGTGAGTTTACGCATCAATCCGCACACGGGACTCGAAGCCTCGCCCGATCAGCCCGATGCGGTATTCGAATATTTCACCGAAGACAATCTGCCGGGGCAAGGTATGCCCGGATTCGCACCGAGCGATAACGGCGAATCGGCGCCGAGCAGCGGTGTATCGGAACACGATCTGTTCTAATCGATCGCACAATCTGCGCGACGAATTCAGCACTCGAAGTGATTAAATCGCTTCGAGTGCTTCGACCAGTGTATTCACGCCGATGACTTCCATGCCTTCCGGCAATTGTTTGGGACGATTCGCGCGCGGCACGATGGCACGCTTGAATCCGTGTTTCGCCGCTTCGTGCAAGCGCTCCTGCCCGCTCGGTACCGGACGAATTTCTCCGGCCAAACCCACTTCGCCAAACACGACTAAATCCTGCGGCAACACGCGATCGCGAAAGCTCGAAACGATCGCGAGCAGCAAGGCCAAATCGGCGCTCGTCTCTAACACTTTCACACCGCCGACGACATTGACGAACACATCCTGATCGCCGATTTGTAAACCGCCGTGTCGATGCAATACCGCGATTAACATCGCCAACCGATTTTGTTCGACCCCGACAGCAAGGCGACGCGGATTGCTCATTTGCGAGGTATCGACCAGCGCCTGAATTTCGACGAGCAACGGCCGTGTGCCTTCCCACACCACCATCACCACACTGCCCGCCGCCTGCGCCATACCGCGCGTCAGAAAAATCGCCGAGGGATTTTTCACTTCGCGCAAACCCTGTTCGGTCATTGCGAACACACCGAGTTCGTTGACGGCGCCGAAGCGATTTTTGTTGCCGCGCAACGTGCGCAAGCGACTGTCGTTCGAGCCTTCGAGCATGATCGAACAATCGATCATATGTTCGAGTACTTTCGGCCCAGCGAGGCCGCCATCCTTGGTGACGTGACCGACGAGAAATAACACGGTGCCCGATTGTTTTGCGTAGCGCGTGAGCATGGCGGCACAATCGCGCACCTGCGACACGCTGCCGGGTGCAGCGGTTAAATCCGGATCGTAGAGCACCTGAATGGAATCGACGACGAGCACTTTCGGCGCGATGTCGCGCACGCGATCGAGCAGCGCGTGCACATCGGTTTCGGCGAGCAGTTTTAATTTATCGGTTGGCAATTGCAGACGCTGTGCGCGCATTGCAACCTGCTGCAGCGATTCTTCGCCCGTTACATACAACGCGGGCAATGACGCGGCGAGATGACACAACGTTTGCAGCAGCAATGTACTTTTGCCCGCGCCCGGTTCACCGCCGATCAGAATCGCGGAGCCAGGTACGAGACCGCCACCGAGCACGCGATCGAATTCTTCGGCGCCGGTTGAAATGCGCGGCAATTCGGCGAGTTCGATTTCGCCGAGCGTTTTCACTTCGCTTGCAGTGGCGCCGGCAAAGCCGATCGCACGTTCGCCGCGCGGCTCATTCGGCACGCGAAATTCGACGATCGAATTCCACGCATTGCAATCGGTGCACTGTCCGAGCCATTTACTGAACTCAGAGCCGCATTCATTGCAGACAAAAGCGGTTTTACGTTTGGCCATAAATGCTCTTTTAAAAAAACCAAAATAATTTCGTCATGCTACTCGAAATGTGCGCGGTCGAGGCACTGAAGTGGTTCTGGGACACGCCGTAAATACTTCCATGTAGGCTCGTTCGCGACGTCCTGTCGCTCCACGGTCCCAGAACCACTTCAGCGCCCCGCCCCCAAGCGCCGAGGTAATTCAATTCACTGGCACCCACCTGCCCCGCCCCGTACAATCACCCCCCAATCCTCATTTCGGTTTCGATTCGCGCATGACACTGCTGGTCCCTGAGCGCATGCTGGTTTTTTCGCCCGCCCTCGCCGCCACCATCGGCCTTGAGGAAGCGGTGCTGCTGCATGTTTTGCACGATCTGAGCGTATCGCAACCTCGGCAACGCGCGAATTCGCACAGTTACACCAGCCATTGGATAGATGTCGAAGTCGCCACGCTCGAAGGCCTGTTGCCGTTTTGGGATCGCCGCGAATTACAACGCGTGAGCAAAAGCCTCTCCGATAAAGGCGTGATCCGTATCGATTCACCTCCGGTCGGGCATACCGATACGCTGCGTTTCTGCTTCGCTGCAGAAACACAATCCACCCGTGCGGAAACCCGCAGCGAAACACGCATGCCATCGACACCGATCACACCGCGCCCGGGCAGCGCGGGACAGCTCGCCAACAATTGGCGCCCCGAAGAAGATCTGCTGCAATTGCTCGCGCTCAACCACGGCATATCGCGCGATTTTGCCTTGAAGCAAGTTGAAGATTTCGTGTTGTACTGGCGCGAACGCGGCGAAGTGAGCCACGCCTGGTCGAGTCGTTTTCGGCAACACGTCTTACGCGTGTGGCGCTTGGAACAACAACAGCACAATCAAACTATGCGTGCATCGCGTGAACCTGAAAATATCGGGCGACCCGAAAACGCCTGGCGACCGAGTGCCGATGCGCTGCAAATTCTCGAACGCGCTGGCATCAATCACGATTTTATCGAAGATGCGATTCCTGAATTCGTGTTGTACTGGCGCGAACGCGGCCACAACGACGGCACCTGGAATTCGAAATTCATCGCGCACGTGCGCAAGCAATGGGCGCGCTTTGAAAATGCACTCGCGCATGAACAGGAGCCGCGCCCGATTTCAGCGAACTGGCAACCGAGCGAAGACGTGTACGATATTTTGCGTATGGCGAATATCGACTTTCAATTCGCGTGCGAAGTGCTGCCCGAATTTATTTTATTCTGGCGCGACGCCGGTACGCCGCAGCGCTCGTGGAATACCAAATTTTTGCAGCACGTGAAATATCAATGGGCCACTCGTCACCACATGAATGGCGGCCTGAATGGAGCACCAAACCGTGCAGGATCTGCAATCGCTGCTGGCACCGATCGCGCGGCGCCGAGCAACGCGTTCGAACGCCTCACCGACCGCAGCTGGGCGAGCGGCATCGTCGACGGCATTTGAGACCATCAACGGGAAGAGCGACGCGATGAACAATCCAAAAGCCGCTGAACCGACCGCCGCGCACATCGACGCGATCAATCAGGTTTTCACCGAACTCGAACTCGCTTACCACAACCAATTTCGGCGCGCATTTCCCGATGCCACCCAGCTCGGCATGGCCAAACAATTATGGCTGCACGCGTTGTGCGATCTGTCACCAGCGCGCCTGAAAGCCGGTGTCAGACGCGCCATCCAGAATTCAGAGTTTCTCCCCAGCGTGCATTCACTGCGCGAATTCTGCGATCCCAAGCCGCACGAGCTGGGCCTGCCCGACGCGCACGCCGCGTATATCGAAGCCTGTCGCGCGCCCAGCCCCAAGCGCGATGCGCACTGGTCGCACCCGATTGTGTATCGTGCCGGCGTCGAATCGGATTGGTTTTTTCTCACCAATAATCCAGAGAGCGTTACGTTCCCGGTATTCAAACGTAACTACGAATTATTGATCGCGCGCTTACTCGATGGCGAAAATCTCGACGTGCCGATTCCGAAAGCATTGCCGGAAGAAATTCACACACCGCTGCCGCGCGAAGAAAATAAACGCCGTCTAAAAGCGTTGCGCGACGAATTGAAAATTTAGTTCCCTCTCCCACGTGGGGAGAGGGTTAGGGAGAGGGGCGAAAGCCTGAAACGAATATGAACGACCAAGAAAGCACGCATTTCGGCTACAAAACCGTCAACAAAAACGAAAAGGCCGGTCTCGTCGCCGGCGTATTTCATTCTGTCGCCGCGAAATACGATGTGATGAACGATTTGATGTCGGCCGGTATTCATCGCGTGTGGAAACGTTTCACAATTGAATTATCGGGCGTGCGCCCGGGCAATAAAGTATTGGATATCGCCGGCGGCACCGGCGACCTCACCAAAAAATTCAGCCGCATCGTCGGACCGAGCGGGCAAGTTGTGCTCGCCGACATTAACGACTCGATGCTCAAAGTCGGTCGCGACAAATTGATCGATAGCGGCATTGTCGGCAATGTCGAATATGTGCAAGCCAACGCCGAATGCCTGCCGTTTCCCGATAATTATTTCGACTGTGTGAGCATCGCATTCGGTTTGCGTAACGTCACCGATAAAGATGCCGCATTGCGCTCGATGTTGCGTGTGTTGAAACCCGGCGGGCGTTTGCTTGTGCTCGAATTTTCCAAACCGCCGAGTAAGGCACTCTCGAAAATTTACGACGTGTATTCCTTCAACGCACTGCCCGTGCTCGGCAAATTGATCGCCAACGACAGCGAAAGTTATCGCTACCTCGCCGAAAGCATTCGCATGCATCCCGATCAGGAAACACTGAAAGGCATGATGGAAAACGCCGGCTTCGCGCGCGCCGAATATTTCAACATGACTGGCGGTATCGTTGCCCTTCATCGTGGTATCAAACCCTAGATCGCGGCATCAAACCGTAAAGAGTCTGATATGAACACACCATTGCACACGCTCAAAGGCGTCGGCCTCGCCGGACTCGAAACGGCGATCAACACCGCTTTGAAACTCGACCCGGCGAGCCGCACTAAACTCGGCGAACTCGAAGGCGATATTTTTCACATCGAGTGCACCAGCCCCAAAATCGATATTTTTTTATTGCCGGGCGCTGATGGTGTTCAGCTCGCGATGCAATGGGAAGGCGATGTTACCGCCGGGCTTTCCGGTACGCGCGATGATTATCTGGATTTACTGCATAGCAACGACGCTGCCGCGACACTTATCAACGGCAATATGCGCGTCATCGGCGATACCGGCGCACTGCTGAAATTGCGCGACATTGCCGCCAGCCTCGATCTCGATTGGGAAGCGCCGCTCACGCGCGTGTTCGGCGATATCGTCGGGCACCAGATGGCGCGCTCGCTGCGTTTCGGCAGCCAATTATTTTTCGATGCCGCAAAAAGCTTGCAGCGTCAGGTGCGCGATTACATGCAGGAAGAAAATCCCTTCCTGGCCAAGCGCTGGCAATTCGAACAATTCAAACGCGATGTGGTCGATATCGAAACGCGCACTGCGCAGCTGGTCGAGCGTGTCGAACAATTGCGCCAACGCATCGCCGCCACTATCAAGCGCCAGTCCTGAATCGAATCGAACCTACCGACTCAATTAACCCACAGATCGAGCCAACGTAGAAAAATCAGTGAGCAGAATCCGTCGCGCTTTCACAATCATCGCCGCCACCGCGCGTTATCGCCTGGATTTATTATTCGACGCCGACACGCTGCCAGCGCCCTTGAATGTTTTAATGCGCTGCTCGCCACTGCGCTTGCTGCCTGCACCGAAACTATCGCGCGCGGAACGTCTACGCCTGACGCTCGAATCGCTCGGCCCCATCTTCGTTAAATTCGGCCAAATACTTTCCACACGCCGCGATTTACTGCCCGATGACATCGCCGATGAACTGGCGAAATTACAGGATCAGGTGCCGCCGTTCGCGAGTGATGTCGCAGTCAAAATTATCGAAGACGCGCTCGGCGAGCCGGTCACAAAAATTTTCGCGCAGTTCGATGCGCAGCCGCTGGCCTCAGCCTCCGTCGCGCAGGTTCACCCCGCCACACTGCATAGCGGTCGTGCCGTGGTGGTGAAAGTGCTGCGCCCCGGCATCGAAAAAATCATTCGCCAGGATATTGCGCTGCTGTATTCGCTCGCGCGATTTGCCGAGCGCTATATCCCCGAAGCGCGACGCCTGCGTCCCGTTGAAGTCGTCGAAGAATACGAATACTCCGTGCTCGACGAACTCAACCTCATGCACGAAGCGGGTAACACGGCACAACTGCGCCGCAACTGGCTCGACTCGAAACTGCTCTACATTCCGGAAGTGTTCTGGGATTACACGCGTACTAATGTGCTGGTGATGGAGCGCATTCACGGCATTCCCGTCACCGATGTCGCGGCACTGCGCGCCAATGGCACCGATATGAAACTGCTCGCGGAACGCGGCGTGGAAATTTTCTTCACGCAGGTTTTGCGCGACAGCTTTTTTCACGCCGATATGCATCCCGGCAATATTTTCGTGTCGTATGAAAATCCGCACGATCCGCAATATATCGGCATCGATTGCGCGATCATGGGCACGCTGACCGATTTCGATCAGTATTATCTCGCGCGCAATCTGCACGCGATTTTCCGACGCGATTATCACGAGGTCGCACAATTGCATGTCGAATGCGGCTGGGTGCCTGCGCACACGCGCGTGCACGAATTCGAATCGGCAATTCGCACCGTGTGCGAACCGAATTTCGATAAGCCGCTCGGCGAAATCTCGTTCGGTCACATGCTGCTGTATTTATTTCAAACCGCGCGCCGTTTCGATATGCAGGTGCAGCCGTCGCTAGTGTTGCTGCAAAAGACATTGCTCAATATCGAAGGACTCGGTCGCCAGCTCTACCCGCAGCTCGATCTGTGGAGCACTGCATCGCCGCTGGTGGAAAAATGGCTGCGCGATCGTTACTCGCCGCGCAATTTATTGAAGAAAGTTCGCCACAAACTGCCGCAATGGCTGGAACAGTTTCCCGAAGTGCCCGATTACGTTCTCGCCAAATTGCAAACGCCCACTGCACCATTGACACCGCCGGCGTCGCTGCCGCAACACCCCGCACCGGCAACGCCGACGCGGCGGCGCGAGAAATTCGCGTGGCTGTTGATTATTGCGAGTTTGGTTTACGCGATGGCACCGACGCTGCAACTGCCATCGCTGAGTTGGCTCGGCGTTGCACTCGGCGCGCTGATATTACTGAGTCGATAACGCGATCGCATCGCGCAGCGAAGACCGATGCGCGAATTCAAACGCCGAGATGATAGCGGCGCACGATAGGATTCAGTAACCGCGCAAACAAGCCGGTGAATTGAATCGGCGCATCGAGCACCATCAGACAAATACATTCCGCATCTTTGGTCACCACCGGCTTGTGGCGATGACGTTTGTCGCGCTGCACGAAATCGCCCTTGCGAAACACACCGGTCTCATCGGAAAAACTGCCTTCGAGCACGACGGTAAACTCTTCGCCGGTATGGCGATGGTGCAACATTTTTCCGCCCGGTTTGACCCGGCTCAACGCGACCTGACTGCCGTCCTTATCATTGAGCAGCGTCGCTAGTTTTATCGATGTGCTCAACGCGCTCCAATCCAGCTCGCGATAATCGCTGCGAATGAATTGTCCGAGCGAGCGCGGCACCCGATAACCGTCGACACTTATCGCGCTGCTTGGTGCAGCGTTCGCCGCAACGTCGCCAGTCTGTTCGCGATCGTTCGCATCCAACGCAGCCAGTACGCGATTTTTCAACGCAGCAGTATCGTTCGCGACGGATTTTGGCCGTTGTGCATCGAACAATGCAGCGCCGAGATGATTCAACTTGCCGACCTGTTGCCGGCAACGCTCGCAAAATTCCAGATGCGCGGCGACACACAGCGCGTGGCTGAGTTGTAACGAGCCGGCCGCGTACTCCGCAAGCAGCTCGGGCGCCGGATGGTGATAGGGTTGATGATGCGGCATGACCATGACCATTACCTCTTGATACTGATCGCCAATTTTTTCAGCGCGAGGCGCACGCGCGACTTCACGGTACCGAGCGGCAAATTCAATTCCTCGGCCGCTTCCGTGTGCGATTTACCCTCCATATACACCTTGTGCAAAACCTGCTGCTGCTCAGCCGGCAGTGCTGCCAACTCGCGCGAGATTAATTCTTCGCTGCGCCGCTGCAACGCACTTTGAAACGGATCGGCGTGCTCATCGACCAATTCAGACCAAATCGTCTCGGGATCGATATCCGATTGAAAACGTCCGTTCTTGCGGAAGTAATCGATACGCGCATTCCGCGCCAGCGTGAACACCCAGGTGCTCACCGAGGCAACCTCAGGATTGTACAAATGCGCCTTGTTCCAGATTTTGATCATCACCTCTTGCGCGATTTCGTCGGCAAACAACGATGCCCCGGGCTGCGCGGCGAGACTGAAGGCGCGCAACATCGGCACGAAATGGTCGAACAGCCGCTCGAACGCGGGCTTGCTGCGCTGTTGCGCCACCGCGAGCAAATCGCTGACCAGCTGCTGCGGATCCTTCTGCGTTGTCGGTGAAAGTTCGCTCAAAACTGGGGTATCCCTAATCGGATTCGTACACGGGAGGTTGCACACCGAGCACCACTCGGGTGCCGAGCCCTTCGCCATCTTATACGCATGTGCGTGCGCAGTGGATCACTTCATCTTCAACGCACCTTGGTGATCCGCCACAGCCACTAGCTCGTATTAACTGGCAGTCACCTGCGCTTTTCGCTATTTCGGCAATCACGCCCGCTTCGGACTAAACAATGAACGCTGATCCAGCCACGCCCAGTTCAGCATCGACGCAGACCGCCATCGTCGAGCACTTCAAGTCGTTCTACCGTCAATTCAACGCGGCGAAGCTCGACGACATCGGCGCCATCTACGCCGACGACATCGTCTTTCAAGATCCCGTGCATCGCGTCAGCGGCATCCACGCGCTGCATCATTACTTCAACGAAATGTGTCTCAATCTGCGCCAGTGCCAATTCGAATATCTCGATCAACTGGTCGGCCCGTACAGCGCTTACATCAAATGGCATATGCATTTTGCGCACACACGCCTGGGCGATCGCACGATCACCGTGCGCGGCATGACGCATATCGAATTCGACCGAAAAATTTATTTCCACGAAGACAGCTACGACCTCGGGCAGATGCTTTACGAACACCTGCCCCTGCTCGGCCCGGCGACGCGCTTTTTGAAACGACGCATTGCGCACAGCGGAGCGGATTGAGATGGCAATTCGCGGCGAAACCATCTGGATCACCGGCGCCTCTTCCGGTATCGGCGCTGCGCTCGCCGTCGAACTCGCGAGTCAGAACAATCGCATCATCATCAGCGCGCGCAGCAGCGAACGCTTGAATGCCATCGCGGCCAAGCATGCCAACATCGAAACATTGATCTTCGATATCACCGATCGCCACAGCCTCGATACGGTTCGCGATGCACTGCACGCACGCGTCCATCATTTCGATCGCGTCATTTTCAACGCCGGCACCTGCGAATATCTCGACATCGATGCGCCGGACTGGTCGTTACCCGAACGCGTGATGACGACCAATTATTTCGGTCTGGTCAACTCGCTCGCTGTCAGTTTCGATCTGCTTAAACGCGCGGCGCACCCGCATCTTATCGGCATCGGCTCGCAGGCGACACGCGCGCCATTTCCGCGCGCGGAAGCCTACGGCGCATCGAAAGCGGCCATCGGTTATTTTCTCGAATCGCTGCGCCTCGATGTCGCGCATCTGAATATCGATGTCACGCATATATTGCCGGGATTCGTCGACACACCGTTGACGCGCAAGAACGATTTCCCGATGCCGTTCATCGTGACTGCGGAAAACGCAGCGCAGCGCATACTCGCCGCGATTGAAGCGCGCCCCTTCGAATACGCATTTCCGCGCCGGCTCAGCGCCTCATTGTGGCTGGCGCGCCATTGCCCCAAATGGTGGCTGCGGACGATGCAAAAAAATTCAACCAGAAATACCACTGCGCCCACGCAGTCTAACGATTGAGCCAGGAGTCTATCGATTGAACATCGCAGTAATCGGCAGCGGTATTTCGGGGCTCACCTGCGCGTGGCTGTTGCAGCGCGCACATCGCGTGACCGTATTCGAAAAAGACCATCGCATCGGCGGCCACACCGCGACGAAATTGATCGAGCACGACGGAAAATCATTGGCGATCGATACCGGCTTCATCGTTTACAACGATTGGACCTATCCGAATTTCATTCGTCTGCTCGACGCGCTCGGTGTCGAATCGCAACCGACCGACATGAGTTTCAGCGTGAGCTGCGAGCGCACGGGACTCGAATACGGCGGCAGCAATCTCGATACGCTATTCGCGCAACGTCGCAATCTGTTGAATTTTAATTATCTGAAAATGCTGCGCGACATCGTGCGCTTCAATCGCGAAGCACTCGTCGATCTCGAAAGCGGCGCTCTGCCCGATTCGATCACGCTCGGTGAATATCTCGCGCGCAAACGCTTCGGCACGCTGTTGAGCAGCCATTATTTGATTCCGATGGGCAGCGCGATCTGGTCGAGCACGCTGCAGGAAATGCACGATTTCCCTCTGCTATTTTTCGTACGCTTTTTCAAAAATCACGGCCTGCTTAGCATCAACGATCGCCCGCAGTGGCGCGTGATCAAGGGCGGCTCGGCGAGTTATCTGGAAAAATTGCGCGCCGACTTCAACGGCACCATTCGCACCGACGCATCGATTCAAAAAGTGACGCGCACGGCCTTCTGCGCCACGCTGCATTTCAGCGACGGCCACACCGAGCAATTCGACCAGGTTGTATTCGCGTGCCATAGCGACGAAGCACTCGCATTACTGGGCGACAGCACGAGCAACGAGCGCAAAGTTCTCAGCGCGATTCCGTATCGAAAAAATCATGTCGTGCTGCATACCGACGCCTCGATTCTGCCACGCGCGCGCAAGGCATGGAGCGCATGGAACTATCATCTGGATACGGATACTACGCAGCCGGCAACACTGAGCTACAACATGAATATTTTGCAGAGCTTGCGCAGCGACACTACGTTCGTCGTCACGCTCAACGCCACCGAAAAACTCGACCGCAGCAAAATTATTGGTGAATACGAATATTCACACCCCGTATTCACGCTCGACGGTATGAACGCGCAGCAGCGCTGGGCGGGAATCAACGGCGTCAATCGCACCTGGTTCTGCGGCGCTTATTGGCGCAATGGTTTTCACGAAGACGGTTGCTGGAGCGGCGTACGCGTAGCCGAAGCGCTGGGAGCGCACTGGTAATGAATGGCGATGCCTCGCTCGATTTGCACAGTGCCATTTACACCGGCACTGTGCGTCACCGCCGCTTTGCGCCACGCCATCATCGCTTCAGTTACGATGTGTTCATGGTTTATCTCGATCTCGATGAGATCGACACTGTATTCGCGCGCAATTGGTTGTGGTCGACATCGGTTTTCAGCCTGGCGCGATTTAAACGTCGCGATTATTTCGATGGCAGCAGCACGCCGTTAAAAACAGAAATTCAAACTGCGGTACGCAAGCATACCGGTCTCAAGCTGACTGGCGCCGTGCGCATGCTGACCAATCTGCGCTATTTCGGTTTCATCATCAATCCGATCACCGCGTATTACTGCTTTGACGACAACGAGCAATTGCAGGCCATGGTGTTGGAAGTCACCAACACGCCGTGGCGACAACGCCATCGTTATGTGCTGCGCTGCGATCCAAATCAGCGCACGCAGCGTATTCATTTCGACAAAGAACTCCACGTTTCGCCGTTTCATCCAATGACGATGCGCTACCAATTGCTGAGCAATCTGCCGGGCGAAACGCTGGCTTTGCATTTGCGCAACCACGATCTCGTCGCCGATGACGCCATTGTTTTCGACGCCACGCTGGCGCTGAAACGCAAACCGATCACCGGTCTCGAAATGACGCGCGTGCTGTTCGCATTTCCTTGCATGACATTGAAAGTGGCAGCGGCGATTTACTGGCAAGCGCTGAAACTGTGGCTAAAACGAACACCGTTCTACGCGAATGCGAGCACGACCTGAAACAAATGCAGCTTGAAACAAGTGCAACATGAAACAAGCGCAACCTGAAACCGTATTTATTTTTCGCTTTTATCGACACAGGAAGACGACATGAACAGCACGACCGCCGATAGCACGAACACAATCGCCGATAGCGCTAACAAGATTGCCGATAACACGAACAAAAACGTCTCCCGCAGCCGTATCGGTTTCAGTGATGCAATGGCCAAACGCTGCGTGCTCGCACTGTGCGAAAAAATCGCTGTCGGTCATTTACTTATCAAGGATGGCGACGAGACCTATCACTTCGGTCAAGCACAAAGCGATGCCGACATTACCGCGCATATCGTCGTGCACGATGCATCGACTTATCGCGCGATGTTTTTGCACGGCTCGGTCGGCGCCGGCGAAGCGTATATGGCCAAAGCCTGGAGCACGCCGGATCTGCTCAGCGTGATTCAACTGATGATCCGAAATCTATCGCTGCTCAACAGCTTCGATAGCGAGCGGCCATGGCTCAATCGCCTGACTGCAAAACTGGGCCATTGGCTCAACCGAAATAATCGCGAAGGTTCGCGCAAAAATATCGCCGCGCATTACGATCTCAGCAACGATTTCTTTCAAACCTTTCTCGATCCAACACTCATGTATTCGTCGGCGATTTATCCGTCGACCGATGCGAGCCTTGAACAGGCATCGCTGCATAAACTCGATACGATTTGCCGCAAATTGCAATTGAGCAGCGCCGATCATCTACTCGAAATCGGCACCGGCTGGGGCGGACTCGCGATGCACGCGGCAACGCATTACGGCTGCCAAGTGACGACGACCACGATTTCCAAAGAACAATTCGATTTGGCAAGCGAACGCATCAAAGCGGCGGGGCTCGAAGATCGCATCACGGTATTGTTCGAGGATTATCGCGATCTGCAAGGCGGCTACGACAAACTCGTGTCGATCGAAATGATCGAAGCGGTCGGTCACGAATATTACGAAACCTATTTCGCGCAATGCAGCAAGCTGGTGAAACCCAACGGCTTGATGCTGATACAGGCGATTACGATTCCCGATCAGCGCTACGACTATGCGCGCACCAATACCGATTTCATCAAGAAATATATTTTCCCCGGCGGCTGCCTGCCCTCGAATGCGGTGATCGCGCGCTGCGTGGAAAAATGCACCGATCTGCAAATCGTCCACCTCGACGACATCAGCCTTCATTACGCACGCACGCTGGCCGATTGGCACACGCGTTTCAAAGCGAGTCTCGATACGATTCAGCGCATGCAATTCGATGAGCGTTTCTGTCTGATGTGGGAGTTTTATCTGAAATATTGCGAGGGCGGTTTTCGCGAACGCGCGGTCAGCGCCAGCCAGATTTTATTCGCGAAGCCGCAATTTCGTTTCCGCTAGATTGATAATTGGGCTAGCGTGATGATTCGGCTAGACTGATGATTCGTTAAGTGTAAAGACAGCATGATGAAACCAGTGGCCCTGCGACTGATTGTTATCGATGCGATTTCATTTCAGTTGCTCTGGTTTATCGCAGTGCAGGGCAACGATTTATTCGCCGCAATTGCAGCGGTTGCACATATTGCGCTGTATCAATTCATGCGCGCTGTCACGCGCGCGCAATGGTGTTTTATTGCTGCGGTCGCGCTAACCGGCGGGTTGATCGATACACTCATCGGCACAACGGGCATCATTGCATTTCACGGCACGTTAACAATCAGCGTTCACGATTGGACATGGCAAATTGCGCCGCTGTGGTTGTGGTGCCTCTGGCTCGGTTTCGCGACCACGCTGCTGCGCAGTTTGTCGCTGCTGAATCATCGCCCGATATTGGCAGCGTTGATTGGCAGTGTGGCTGGACCATTAAGTTATTGGGCCGGTGCAACGCTGTCGGGATCTATTTTTATGCGTCCGTTGGTTCACGTGATTATTTTTGAAGCGGTGATGTGGGCCGTATTACTGCCCGCGCTGCTCTACATTACGCGCGCGGTTACCAACACGTCGGAAGGAGAAGGCGATGCGCATGCACAACGACTTGCACAACGATAAGCCGCGATCGCGTCGCTGGCATTGGTCGGCCGCACTACTCATATGCCTGCACGGCGCAGTCGCGATGGCGAGCGATCTATCGCCACCGCCAATCAATCTGCATTTTTCGGCGCGCGCGTACGATCTCGACAGTGGCCAAGTCGTCTACACCGAAGAACATCGCTACGATGCGAGCGGTCACTACAACGTGACTTATCGCGAACCGGATGGCACCACTTTCGGCAGTAAATTGGCAGACTTTTCCATTTCGCGTTTCGCGCCCAATATCGAACAACGCAACGACCGCAACGGCGAGCTGGTGCGCATCACGCGCAAAAATGCGGAAACCTTGAGCGCGACCTATCGGGAAAACCGCAAGCACGGCGAGGTGACCGAAAACATCGCCGCCACCGATAACACCGTCATCGACGCGGGCTTTCACCCGTACATCCTTGCGCACTGGGATAGTCTGATTAAGGGCAGCTCGAATCGGTTCGAGTATGTGGTGCCTTCGTGGCTTCGCAATGTCACGCTGGCGGTTGCGGCTATACCGTGCGCGCAAAGCGGACAGGCCTGCTTCGTCATCAAACCCGCGAATAAGCTGGTGGCGATGTTCGCGCATAGCGCCGAGCTGATCTACGACGCGCAATCGCGCCAGCTGCTCGAATTTCGCGGCACCTCGAATATCGCCAAGCGCGACGGCGAATATCATCGCGTGCGCATCGTCTACGAATACCCGCCATCAATCGCAGCGGTCGCCAACGCACCTGCCGACTGAGTTTTGATGGCGTTACCCGCCAACCGAACCTATTTTCACGCACCCCACCGAACTCGCAGGCTTGAAAAACGCCTGCTTTGAAAAATGACTGTGCCATAATGTCGGCCCGATTTATTCGTGAATCCGATAGCCCGATCCATGTCCGAAGTCTCTCAGAACAGCGCCAACTGGCTCGATGAAGTGAACTGGAATGCCGACGGTCTGGTGCCTGCCATCGCGCAGGACGCCGCGACCAACGACATCCTCATGGTGGCGTGGATGAACCGCGAGTCGCTCGCGCTCACCGCACAGGAAGGCCGCGCCGTGTACTGGTCGCGCTCGCGCAAAAAACTCTGGCGCAAGGGCGAAGAGTCGGGGCATCAACAGGACGTGCACGAAGTGCGGCTCGATTGCGATAACGATGTGATCGTGCTGAAAGTGGAACAACGCGGCGGCATCGCCTGTCACACCGGTAGACGCAGTTGCTTTTTCCGCGTGCTGCGCGACGGTCAGTGGCACACGGTCGATCCCGTGCTCAAAGACCCAAATACGATTTATGGCTGAGAAGCAGGTTATGTCTGAAGTCGATCACGTACTGCCGGCATTGATGGCCGTACTCGAACAACGCAAACGCGATGGGCAATCCGACAGCTCGTATGTAGCCCAATCGTATGTCGCAAAGCTGCATCATGACGGGCTCGACAAAATTTTGAAGAAAGTCGGCGAAGAGTGTGCGGAAACGCTGATCGCCGCCAAAAATGCCGAGGCGAATGGCGATAAACAGGCTTTAATTTATGAAACTGCGGATCTGTGGTTTCACAGCCTGGTGATGCTTTCGCATCTCGACATGGATTATCGCGCGGTGCTGCAGGAACTGGAGCGGCGTTTCAATTTATCGGGGCTCGCGGAGAAAGCCGCACGCCCTGCTGAATAATTATTTCGAAAGAATGTTATCGAGGATTATGCAATGGGCAGATTAGGCGAACTTCTCGTCATACTCGCAATCGTGTTTCTGTTGTTCGGCACCAAGCGTCTGAAAGATTTCGGCGGCGATCTCGGTGCGGCGATCAAAGGCTTCAAGAAAAATATTGCCGATGAACCGCCAAAGTCGATCGATCAACAAGCGCAAGGCACCGTGATCGACGGCAAAGCCGAAACCGTGCAACACGATTCATCGAGTTCACAAAGCAATTCACAAAACAAATCGTAAAGCGGTATTAAGCGCGCATGTTCGATGTCAGTTTTTCCGAATTAGTTCTGATCCTCGTGGTCGGGCTATTGGTTTTCGGGCCGGAAAAACTGCCGGAAGTGATTCGTACCGCGAGTTTGTGGATCGCCAAAATCAAACGCACCTTCCTCACCATGCGCACAGAAATCGAACGCGAGATGGGTGTCGATGAAATCAAGCGCGATTTGCACAATCACTCGATCATGCAAAATCTTCGCGACGTACAGCATGATTTACAGAGTGCCCAACACGACTTTCAACGCACACAGCAGGAATTACAAAACCTGCCGTACGACGTGAGCGATGTGGTGCAACGCGCCAATGCCGGCGCAACCCATTCGGCAACACCGCCGGTCGCGGATTCCGCAACACCGCCCGCGCCAGAGCACAACCCTGCACACGCCCCTCTTCCCGACACTACATCAAATCCGCATGACCGAGCCTGATATCAACGATCCGGCGATGCCGCTGGTATCACACCTCACCGAATTACGTTCGCGCTTATTGCACAGCCTATTGGTCGTCGCGGTGATTTTGTTTTCGCTGCTGTATTTCAGCAACGACATCTACGCGTTTTTTTCGCAGCCGCTGCGCAAATTATTACCGCCCGGCAGCACCATGATCGCCACCGAAGTCACCAGCACGTTTTTCGCACCCTTCAAATTAACGCTGGTCGCTTCATTGCTCATCGCGATGCCGTACATTCTTTATCAAGTGTGGAGTTTTATTGCGCCGGGGCTCTATAAACACGAAAAACGTTTCGCGATTCCATTGCTGGTATCGAGCATCGTGCTGTTTTATCTCGGCATGGCCTTCGCGTATTACGTGACTTTTCCATTGATATTCGGATTTTTCAGCCAAACCGCACCCGAAGGCGTGGCGTACACTCCGGACATCACCAGCTTTCTCGATATGGCGCTGAAAATGTTATTTGCGTTCGGCTTTATTTTTGAAGTGCCGATCGCGACATTGCTGCTCGTCTGGTCGGGCATTACCACAACCGACGCGCTCAAGAAAAAGCGCCCATACGTCATCGTCGGCTGTTTCATCATCGGCGCACTGCTCTCCCCACCCGATGTGGTATCGCAAACATTGATGGCACTGCCGATGTGGTTGTTGTTTGAAGCGGGGATTCTTGCGAGCTATCTCATTAAACCGCGTGCAAGCAGAGCGGAAGAAGTCGAAGAATAATTTTCGATTTAACGCCTAAAACATGGATTGTTAACGTCTTTGATAGCCAAGGTTCCATATTTTTAAAGCTAGATAAATTAATAATATTGACGTCAGCAGAGATATAGATACGACCACCACAAGCTCAATATCGGAAGTTAAGCCTGGATTCGCGCCCGACGATAATTGATTGTTTATGAACGTCCAGAGACGTTCAGAAACCAAAGACTCAAGCCATGTCTTAGTGAGCAAGAAGGTTAGCGCGAGCGTAAAAGCTGCCCGGATAATAAAGTGCAAAATTTTCACTAGACCACCTTCAAAGTTCCGTAGGTACTGATCTGGGTGCCAGGAATGATCTCTTGCTTGGCGCCCCGCAGCATGGTTTTGAGGCGTCCAAAGTCTGAAATGGAATCAATCACAACACAGCCCTCACTGCGACCTGTAACACCTTTAGGATGCAAGCGGAAATTTCCGCGCTTTACAGAGTTGCAAAAGGTTTCATCATCAATTTTTGAGTCAGCAGCATACAAAGCAAACCACTCGCTTCTCTGAGTGAATATATCTCTGAGAGGACCAAGCAACCCTCCAGACTGACGATCGATGATGTAATACTTACCCGGAGGAATTGGCCCAACGCCTGGCAAGCACGCAAATGAACGGAGGTTTGCACGTTTTCCGAGACCGGAAAAAGCAGAGAAGGATATAGCACCCACCTTAAATGTACTCATAGGCTGACCATTTAATTCAAAATTACATTGAAGCACTTTTAGACTCCTGTCTTGATGATATTTTTCGCTAGCGCTTACAAGAGCATTTGCCGATAGCTCTTTGAGACAATGTGGATGCCTGTGTTGATGCAATACATTATCACGACCATTGTTTTTAGAAGCCACTTACCAACTCACAAATTTTTCAAGATGCCCCAAGATAATCGGATACACATCAACCGCAGCATTCTTACCAAAAATACAATCGATATGTCCGTAATTGGGAATCACGTGCCGAGCGTATAAATTCGGATCGAATAATTCGCGCAGGCGGTTATACGTGCGCTCGGTGCTTTCGGGCAAATAACATTCGTTGTGTTCGCCACTGATAAAACAAATCGGTAATTGCAAGCGATCCATATGCGGCATGTAAATATCTTCGCCATCGAAACTCAGCAACTTCCCTTCGCGACACATCAACGCCAAATGCTCGAAGGTGCGCATATTGGTTTCGCCGAATAATTCGTGCAGATTTTCGTGCAGCGTTTCGTTGAGCGTGTCGTGACGATACAGCGACGAATACATGAAGGTAATGCGATGGCAGACGGGGTTATCGCACTTGCCCTGTGCTTCAACGAGTGCGTACAGATCGAGCGCCTTATCGTAAAGTTTATTGAACCAGTTAGCGTTGGTATCGGTGTAAGCGGTCAATGATTTGAGGCCGAGTTTTTCAAGCACAGTCGGCACGTACAAGCCGGTTTTTATCGCAGTGGCCATGGGTATGACCAGATCTGTGGCGATTTGCGAACATACAATCGAGCGCACACCTTGTAGCCCCGCGAGCATCGACATAAAAAAGGTTGTCGCGCCGTAGCAATGCACCACGCATTGCACGTCTTTCGCGCCCGTGGTTTTGCGAATCAAATCAATCGCCGCCGGGAAATCGTATTTAGCCACTTGATCGCCCGTGCTCGGCTGTTTGCTCGCCGGGAGCAAAATACTCACACGAAAATCGAGCAGCCACACGTCGTAATCGTGGTTGTAAAGATATTCCAATAAATTGGTGGGAATCGTGTCGGTCGAGAAAATCGTTGAAGCGACGCCGGCGCCATGCACCAGCATGACCGGACCTTTGTTTTTTGCCAGCGGCTTGCGGTATCGCGTCAAACGCAGCTCGACACCGTCTTCGGTTTTGAAGAAAAATACGTCGGGCGCGCCGACATTGAGCACACGTTTTTGTCGAGGCGGCGCATCAGGATCGAAAAAATCATCGCCCGCAAACACACCGCCGTAGGTTTCCCACAACACACCCGCGAAATGTTTGCCGAAGCGCGCAACCGCTTCGATCTGTTCTATTTTGTTCGCTGAGTTGAGCACCTTCAGCGTGGTCATTTGTTTCGCAAAATCGATGGGATCGATATGCAGCACACCGCAGCCAATCACTTCGCCACTGGCGTCGCTGCCTTTAAAAATCGTGGTGTACAACGTGCTCGTATCGGCCCACACGCACAGCAAACTATTGCCTTCAGGAACACACTTTAATGCGCTAAAAAAATAATCGGCGCCATCCTCGGCAGTGAGCTTCATGCTGTAGCACATATGACGCACGCCGACCTGATCGGGATACGTTTCGAACAAATTGAATTTACCTTCGCTCACCGTCAAAGGTTGCGATGACAACAACGGCGCATTCAACGTGCCGACTATCGTACCCGGATGTTTGGGATCGTCGATCAAGCGCTGCAAATCTGCGGCGGTGACCGTCACCGTGAATTCGATCAGCGAATTGTCTTCTTTACCGGATCGATAGGCGCGCTCGTAATAATCGAAATCCGCATTCGGTTTTTGCGTAAATGCCGTCGAAAAAAAGCCGCGCATGGTTTCGGTGAATTGAATGCCGAGCGTTGTTTCAGCAGGCTGTTTTTTCGGTGCTGATGGCAAGGTGTAATCGATGGTCCAGCCGCGATCTTTTGCCAGCAGCGCCATCGCGCGTTCGCTGATCGCGGTAATTGTCAATAACGGATTTACCGCAAGCGATGTCGGAATTACCGCACCATCGGTGACGTATAAATTTTCATACACATCGATGCCATTACTGCCGCTGAATACTTGCCCCTTGTGATTAACGACACCCAGTTTCGCATCCTCGCCCATGATGCAGCCACCCAACGGATGCACGGTGACCAGGCTGTGCCGCAATAATTTATTCCAGAGTGGATTGGGTACGTAGCTGCCGCCGAGTGCTTGTGCTGCAATCGCTGCACGCTCGTTGCCGAGTTTGAAATTGGGTTGCTCGCCGACACGCGGCCAATCAATGCGCAAATAGTCGCTGTCATCGAGCACTGCGCGACCATTGCCATCGTCGTGACTCATGATGAGATAGGTTTGCGTATTGTGTACTGCGCCGTAATAGGGACCGCGTATCACGCTATCCCACTCGCGCAATTTTCCCTCAACGGATTCGACCAGACCTTCGGTGAATTTCATATCCAGCGATTGCACGTCGTGCAGTTTTTCCGCTCCCGACAATGCCGACGCGAGTATTTTGCCGATGGCACCGGGCAGCGATCCCTCTTCAATGACCATGCGCTTGTTGTATTCGGAATCATCGCGCATATCGATCACGGATGTAATGCACGGCCCCACGGGCTCCTGCTCTCGAACCGGCTGCGAACCAAAACCGACACCGTTAATCGCTTCATCGCAGTTGTAGCCGAAACCAAAAATATCGCCGTTACCGCTGATATATTTTCCGAGCTGCGACGACAGCGCCAAACCTTTTTGCCGAGAGCGCAAAAGAATTTCGGTGGAGCCGAGCGTTCCGGCTGAAACGATGACGATATCGGCTTTCACGAACAATGTCGGCGCGGAGAATTTTTCGCGGCCGGTATCGGCATATTGAAAATGCACGATCCAGCCATCGCCATCTTTTTCGAGAAAGCGCACCGCCGCCTGACAAAAGATTTCGGCACCGTGATTCCACGCGTCGGGCAGATAATTCATGCGCGTGTGATTTTTCGCGTAATGATTGCAGCCAGACACGCAATCGCCGCAGCCGTTGCACGGATGCTGCTCGACACCCACGTGATTCAAATTGGCGGGAAGCACATCGAAATTAACATTGATGGGCGGGCGATAAAATTTTTTCTGCTGCTCAGCACTGTCACCCAGCAGAACGGCCGCAGCCTTTTTATGCGCATCGAATTTTTTTAAGGCGGGAAAACTTTCGGGATATGGCGTGGGCTTCAACATCTCGCGCGCGCGTTCAAATCCTTCGCGCACATACGTATCGCAATCATTGCGCAGCGCTTGCGGCCAACGCGCGTCATTCAACACATCGTTATCGGGCGGCAACGAAACATTCGCGTTGATCAACGACGTGCCGCCTAAGCCACAACCAACCAGAACATTCTGTTCATCGTTGACATGAAAATCGAACAGCGCCGTGCGCGAACCGACACGACCCTCAACGCCGCTCAACTGAAAATCATCGGCAACTTTTTCCAGCGAATCAGGAAATTCTCCCGCGACGATTTCGCGCCCGCGCTCCAGCAGGCAAACACGGCGCCCTGCGCGTGCCATGCGCGACGCCGCGACACCGCCTCCGTAACCGGAGCCGATGACGACGACATCGTAGTGTTCTTTGATTTGATCGAGAGGTGTAGAAATCCGTTGCATAATTTTTCATCCCTAAAAAGTGAAAATGCCGAATTTAGTATTCTTCCCTACCACCACCGTAATTCATTGCGAGATTTTCAAAGCGGGTAAATTGGCCGATAAAGGCCAGACGCGCGGTGCCGATTGGGCCGTTACGCTGCTTGCCGATAATAATTTCGGCGACGCCTTTGTCGGGCGATTCTTCGTTATAAACTTCGTCGCGGTAAATGAACATGATGACGTCGGCGTCCTGCTCGATAGCGCCGGATTCGCGCAGATCGGAATTGACCGGACGTTTGTTCGGACGCTGCTCGACACCGCGATTCAACTGCGACAACGCGACGACCGGACATTCGAATTCTTTCGCCATCGCTTTCATCGAGCGCGAAATTTCCGAAATTTCTGCGGTACGGCCTTCGGTGCTGCCGGCAATCTGCATTAACTGCAGATAGTCGATCATGATCATGCCCGGCGCGCCGTGCTCGCGCGCGATGCGGCGCGTGCGCGCGCGAATTTCGATCGGCGACAACGCGGGAGTGTCGTCGATAAACAGCGGGCGATCTTTCAATTTGGTGATGGCCGCGCTGAGTTTCGGCCAATCTTCGTCTTCGAGTTTACCGGTGCGCACTTTCGTTTGATTAATACGGCCGATCGACGACAGCATACGCAGAATCAATTGCTCGGCCGGCATCTCCATCGAGAACACGATGACGGGTTTGTTGCCGTTGAGCACCGCATGCTCGACCAGATTCATCGCGAAGGTGGTTTTACCCATCGACGGCCGCGCCGCGACGACAACCATATCGCCGCGCTGTAAACCCGAGGTCATGTCGTCGAGATCTTTAAAGCCGGTGCTGATACCGGTGATCGTCGAATCGCTGTTGAATAACTCGTCGATGCGATCGACCGCTTTTTTCAGCAGCGGATTAATGGCTTCGGGACCGCCGGCTTTTGGTCGGTCTTCGCTGATTTGCGCGATGCGGCGCTCGGCGTCATCTAACAGTTCTGCACTGCTGCGACCTTCAGGATGGAAACCGCTGTCGGCAATCGTCTGCGCCGCATTGATGAGCGCGCGCAGACTCGAACGCTCGCGCACCGCAATCGCATACGCGCGAATATTCGCGGCGCTCGGTGTGTTGCGCGCAATTTCGGCGAGGTAGGCAAACCCACCCGCGCGATCGAGTTCATCGGCGTGTGTGAGCGCATCGGCCAGCGTGACGATATCGATCGGCTGACCCGCTTCCACCAACTGCGCCATGCGACGAAAAATCAACCGGTGCTCGGGTCGATAGAAGTCGTTATCGGTCACCATATCGGCAACCTTGTCCCAGGCGTCGTTGGCGATCATCAGACCGCCCAGCACGGATTGCTCGGCTTCTAGCGAGTGCGGCGGCAGCTTGAGCTGCGCGATGTCGTCTCTCTGCTGCAAGAGATCGGGCGGTGCGCTCGCCGCATAATCTCCAGCTACAAAGAGGGGCTCGTCGTCGATGTCGGTGTTCACGAAATTACCGGCTCATTGCATTGATGTTATCGGACGTCGCTCGGAGCGAGTCGACGCTGGCGCTGTGTTACTGAGGCAGCATTGTGATTCAGCGACAAAAAAAAAGCATCCGCCGCAAAGCGACGGATGCCTGGTATTACGTTGCCCTGATTTCCCTTGCGAGGTGCGCTGAATTATTCAGCAACGACTCGCAGAGTGACGGCTTGCATAACGTCCGAGTGCAATTGCACGTCGACCTGGAATTCGCCCGTTTCGCGAATCACACCGTTCGGCAAACGCACTTCGCTTTTCTCGACCGCGACACCAGCCGCAGTGATCGCATCGGCGATATCGCGGGTGCCGATCGAACCGAACAGCTTGCCTTCATCACCGGCATTCGCAGCGATTGTCACCACCAGCTCGACGAGCTTGGCAGCGCGCGCTTCCGCAGCGCCACGACGCTCTGCCGCAGCAGCTTCGAGCTCGGCGCGACGCTGTTCGAACTCAGCGATATTCGCTTTGGTTGCAGCGACGGCTTTGCCGAACGGGATCAGGAAATTGCGGCCATAACCAGGCTTCACATTGACCTGATCGCCGAGGTTGCCGAGGCGACCGACTTTTTCCAACAGAATGACTTGCATGACTTTACCCTCTCCAGCCGCGCCACATGAGCGGCACTGCAAAAAACAAAACTCATCTATTGCTGGCGCTTTTGCTTCGCAATCAAGCGCCCGCGAAAATCCCACCAGCTATCGACCAGCGCCATCAGCACCAACACGCCGGTCACCAGCTCCAGAGCCACCAACCACGCGATGTACAAGACAATCAGCGGGCCGCGACCCCAGCGCATCGTTCCAACCAACCCGTGCACCAGCGCAACACCAGCGACGACAAATGGCAGCGTAAACAGTCCGGTCCAGATCTGATAATCGCTTCCGATCTGCGCGATCAGCAGACCCGCTGCAATCAAACCGATCACCATCGACCCGGGCAATCGCAAGCGGTGAAACTCCTCGCGAAAACCACCGGGGTTATACAACATCGCCTGCCACCAGCGCGCAATCAGCAGCGCGATGATGATCAACGCCGCACTGCGAATACCGAGCAAACCGCTGACCTGGATCGTCGTCATCTCACCGAGCAGAGCCGCCTGCTCCGCGGACATTTTCGTCCGCAGGGCGACGAAAAGTTCATTGAGCTTTTCCGTCACCATCGCCACGAAACCGCTGTGGCTTGCGCTCAACACCAGTGCGGACAACAAACCCGCAATCACGATCGCGACCAGCGCATACGGCCATGAACGCGAAAGGCGCAAGACCCACGCCGCCGCAGCGGTGCCGATCAGTGCCACAACCGGGCCAGGATCGCCTTGCCACAGCAGCATGGCCATGGCGGCCAACACACCCCAACCCAGCACCACGACGGCATCCTGAGCGGAGCGACGCAGCGTGACCAATCCGATCACCGCTGCGCTGACCCATACACAAAACGGCAGCACCACTCCGGCAATCGCTACGCTGATCGCCTGTACGCGCCCTCGCATGACAAATTCAGCTAGCGCGCGCATGGCCTTTCAATTCCTAAATAATTGTTCGTGCTACGTGTACCGAATCTGCTTATTCGTGCTGGTCTGAATAAGGCAGCAGAGCCAAATAACGCGCGCGCTTGATCGCGGTCGCGAGTTGACGCTGATAGCGTGCCTTAGTGCCGGTGATTCGGCTCGGTACGATTTTGCCGGTTTCGGAAACGTACGCTTTCAAGGTTTCGAGATCTTTGTAATCGATCTCTTTGGTGCCTTCAGCGGTGAAACGGCAGAATTTGCGACGACGGAAAAAACGTTGTGCCATGACCTAACTCCTGAAAATTCGTTATGAAGAAAGCGATCGAGACTTACTCTTCGCCGTCTTCGCCATCGATATCGTCGCCATCTTCCAGCTCGTCGGCTGCATCAGCACGACGGCCTTCGCCATCTTCACGGCGATCCGGACGACCGCGGCGCTCGCGGCTCTCTTTCTCGGCCTTCATGATCGGCGATTCGTCGAGCACGGCTTCGTCGCGCTGGATGATCATGTTGCGCAGAACGGCGTCGTTGTAACGGAAGTTGGTCGACAACTCATCGACCGCGGCTTGCGACGCTTCGATGTTCATCAGGATGTAGTGGGCTTTGTGCACCTTGTCGATCGAGTACGCCAGTTGACGACGACCCCAATCTTCGAGACGGTGAATTTTGCCGCCGTCTTTTTCGATGCCTTGTTTGTAGCGCTCGACCATGGCCGGCACTTGTTCGCTTTGGTCAGGATGGACCAGGAACACTACTTCGTAGTGGCGCATTGCTGCTCCTCACGGGTTAAAGCCACCCGACTCGATCTCGGCATTTTGAAAAACGCGTCGATACTGCGGTGTGGCAAGGAGTTAACGGAACGTCATCAGGACGGGCCGCGGAAAAAGAGGCGCGATTTTAGGCAAGTGGCGCGGCGGATGCAAGCTCGCCGTTCATTTATTACGCGCTGACGCCCTGCTGATACATCAAGACTTAGGCTGACGCTGCCGAACCGCCTCGAATAAACAGATGCCGGTCGCAACCGACACATTGAGACTGCTCACACTGCCCGCCATCGGCAGCTTGACGAGAAAATCGCAATGCTCGCGCGTGAGCCGACGCAAGCCGCTACCTTCGGCACCCATCGCGATCGCGATCGGCCCCGACAAATCTTGCTCGTAAATCACGGTGTCGGCTTCGCCTGCCGTACCGACAATCCACACGCCCCATTCTTTGATATCGCGCAGCGTGCGCGCGAGATTGGTGACCTGCACAAAGGGAATGACCTCTGCAGCACCGCACGCCACTTTGCGCACAACCGGAGTCAGACTCGCCGCATTATCTTTCGGCGCGATGACCACATCGACCCCGGCAGCATCGGCACTGCGCAAACAGGCGCCGAGATTATGCGGATCAGTGACGCCATCGAGAATCAGCAGTAATGGATTGGAAGCGCGCTCTATCAACGACTTCAAATCCGCTTCGCGATACTCAAAATTTTTCGCGAGCAGCGCAACCGCACCCTGGTGTTTCACCTCGTATTTATCGAGCGCATCGCGACTCACGCGCTCGATATGAATATTGGCACGCTCCGCCTCATTCAATATTTGCTGCATGCGCTTATCGCTGCGCCCTTCGAGAATTTGCAGAGACTCGATGCGTTCGGGTGAGCGCTCGATCAATGCCGCCACCGCGTGGATGCCGTAGACAAAATCGTTTTTCATCAGTCGACCTTACTTACGGCGCGGGCGCTTCGATGGCGCTTTGGTTTTCTGGCGCAATTCGCTGCCGCTCATACGCGCTATTTTTTCGCGTTCGCTCAGCACAGAAGTCGCTGCAGGTTTCGCGGACTTTTCGACATTCGCTTTCTCAGCCACGGCTTTTTTAGCGCCCGCCACTTTCTTAACGCCCGCTTTTATATTCGCGACCATTTTTTTCGCATCCAGCCGCGAATTGACATCGGCTTTCTTTTTTCCATCAACCGGCTTTTTATCGGTGCTGGTTTTATCGGCTCTTGTTTTATTGGTCCCTGCCTTATCGGTTTTTATTGCGCCCCTCTTACTGCCACTACTAACGCTTGAGGATTTACGCGATTTTTTGTCAGATGCAGGCGATAGCGCAACCGCTGCGCCTCCCGCTTTTTGCGCACGGCGCTGCGCGCGCGTGACACCGGCAATCAATTCGAGATCGACTTTGCGATCGTCGAGATTCACGCGCACGACTTGCACGGTGACCTTGTCGCCGAGCTGATAAAAACGTCCGCTCTTCTCGCCGATCAGCCGATGCTTAACGGCATCGAAATGGTAATAATCGCTTTCGAGTGCGCTGATATGTACAAGACCTTCGACGTACAAATCACTCAACTCAACGAACAACCCGAAGTTCGTCACCGCCGTGACAAGACCTTCGAATTGTTCGCCGACACGATCCTGCAAATATTCGCACTTGAGCCACGCCATCACATCGCGCGTCGCTTCATCGGCACGACGTTCGGTCATCGAACACTGCTCACCGAGCGCGCTGAGCTGTTTGAAATCGTAAGGGTAGATTTGCTCTTTCGATAACACCGGCGCGCCTTCAACTGGCAACAATCCTTTCCGCGTACCGCGCAATTTGCCGACGAGTCCTTTGCCCTCACCGCCACCGCGCAATAAAAAGCGGATCGCGCGATGAATCAATAAATCGGGATAGCGACGAATCGGCGAAGTGAAATGCGTGTACGCCGGATAATTCAAACCGAAGTGACCTTCGTTTTCGGCCTGATACCGCGCCTGACTGAGCGAGCGCAGCATCACGGTTTGAATCACGCCGAGATCGGCTCGATCGTGCACCTGCTCAAGCAGATATTGATAATCGATCGGCGTCGGCTTATCGCCCCCTCCGAGATTCAAACCCAGCTCGCCGAGAAATTGTCGCAACGATAACAGCCGCTGATCAGGCGGCCCTTCGTGCACGCGATACAGCGCAGGCAACTTCAATTTTTCTAACAGCTCTGCTGTGGCGACGTTCGCCGCCAGCATGCACTCTTCGATAATTTTATGCGCATCGTTACGCACAACCGGCACGATGCGATCGATTTTTCGATCGCGCGTGAACATCACTTTGGTTTCGACCGTTTCGAAATCGATGGCACCGCGCTCATCGCGCGCAGCACGCAGCGATTTATACAGCCGATATAACTCTTCGACATGCGGCACTAATTCTTTGTAATGCGAGCGCCATTTAAAGTGATCAAGATTTTCTTCGTCGAGCATCGCCCACACGATGTTGTAAGTCAGGCGCGCTTTCGAGTGCATCACCGCTTCGCAGAAACGATAACCCGTGAGCTTGCCGTCGGCGCTGATCGTCATTTCGCAGACCATACACAGACGATCGACCAGCGGCTTCAGCGAGCACAACCCATTCGACAACGCCTCGGGCAGCATCGGCACCACGCGATCGGGAAAATACACCGAATTACCGCGCACCTGCGCCTCGCGATCGAGCGCACTGCTGACCTTCACATAATGCGAAACATCGGCGATCGCGACCCACAATTTCCAACCGCCGCCTTTTTTCTTTTCACAATAAACGGCATCGTCGAAATCGCGCGCGTCTTCACCGTCGATTGTCACCAGCGGAAGATTGCGCAAATCGACGCGATGCTTTTTATCGTCTTCGTTCGGTTCGGGCGCGAACGATTGCGCCTCTGTCGTGACCGCTTCCGGCCACACAAAAGGAATTCCATACGAGCGAATCGCCACCTCGATTTCCATGCCCGGCGCCATATGTTCGCCGAGCACTTCAACCACGCGGCCGCGCGCTGGCGCACGAAAATCCGGCTGCTGCGTAATCGCGATCATCACGTACTGACCATCGCGCGCATCCAGACTGTCTTCGCGCGCGATCGCGATACTCTGATTGATGCGCGGATTTTCCGGCGTCACGCTGCCGCGATCGCCTCTCTCGTAATAGCGACCGACCAGCTGCTGCGTGTTGCGCTGCAACACCTCGACAATCGTCGCCTCGCGCCGACCGCGACCATCGACGCCCGACTCGCGCACCAGCACCTGATCGCCATCGAACACCATCGCCATCTGGCGACTGCTCAAATACAGATCGTCGCCTTTTTTACTCTCTTCACCCTCGCCTTTTTCGGGAATGACAAAACCATAACCGTCGCGATGCCCCTGCACGCGCCCACGAATCAGATCGAGCTTCGACACCGCGCAGTACGCATCTTTACGATTACGCATGACCTGGCCATCGCGCTCCATCGCACGCAAGCGACGCCGCAACGCTTCAACCTGCTCGGGATCATCGAGCTTCAACTTCTCGCACAAGCGCGAGTGATTCAGCGGCCCCTCCCGCTCAAGCACCTCGAGGATGTACTCGCGACTGGCGATGGGGCGTTCGTAGTTTTCTGCCTCGCGGGCAGCGTGTGGATCTTGCGGCGGGGTGCGCTTAGGCATGAAGAAGGGCTTATTCCAGCTTATTGAGATGTGCCGCATTATACGCAGGATTGACAACGGGCGTAGCGATCAGTAAATTGCGCGGCCTTACCTCCTGCCCAGGTGGTGAAATTGGTAGACACGCCAGCTTCAGGTGTTGGTGGCCTTGCGGCCGTGAAGGTTCAAGTCCTTTCCTGGGCACCATTTCTTCCTAAGTTATTGATTTACTCCTCTCGAAACAAATCAGCTAGAAGCAACTTTCTATAGATGACTTTTTGATTGGGCACTTTGATGCTCTTAAGTTTAGGATTGAGCGCCCAACCACTCCAAAACCTCTTCTGCATTTTTATTCGGCGGGAACACCGGATAAAAAACTTTGTGAATCACTCCATCGACAGTGATGAGCGTAAGCCGCTTAATCAGCTTTTTATTTTCGTAGTGAAATGTCGGCAACCTCAATGCGTCGGCGAGTATGAAATCGCCATCATTTAATAAAGCAAAGGGCAGATGCAGGCGATTTTTTGCTTCTATTTGATCGCCTAGCGGCTGCGCGCTCACGCCAAATACGTTGGCCGCGTATTTTTTTATTTCCGTGTAGTGATCTCGGAACGCACAACTTTGTGGTGTGCAGCCTCGCGCGCCCGGAATTTCATTCCAATCGTTTAACGGCAGCGCAGCGGGGTTACCTATCATCGGGAAGAAATAAAAAACCACGACACCACGCAAATCGCTGAAATTAACCGCTTCACCGCCGGTCGATGCAAGCTCTACGGCGGGAATCGACATTCCCAGCAAATGATCGCAGGCGCCGTCGTCCACGGGCACAGGAAGATTATCGGGGAGGATTGAAAGATCTTTCATTATTTTTTGATACTCATATTGAAATTTTTGCCTATTTCAACAGCAGCGCCGCATCATGTATTGCTTTGGAAATTTCATCCGCAACTTTTTCATCGCGAACAGAACGAGACAAAATAACGCCGCCCGCCAGCATCGCTAAAACAACCCAAGCACGGCGTTTACGATCCGCAGCGCTCGTACCTGACAAGCCATCTCGAATTTGCTTTGCAACTTTTTCCAAACCGGCCTGAAAATCTGCGCGAACTTTTTCCGAAGAACGAGCCACTTCGTTCGAGAGCCCCGTGACCACACAACCCTCGGCAATATTCGAGCGATGTTCGCGACCCAGATAATAATCAATTAATGCGGCCAACCATTCATCGCCAAATTCTTCCCGCAATTTTTCGATATTGCTTTCGTATCGCTGTATCCCGGCATTAACGGCCGCCTCAAATACTGCAGCCTTCGATGGGAAATGCTTATAAAACGCGCCCGAGGTTACACCGGCTTCTTGCGCCAGCGCATCGACACCCACTCCGCCGTAGCCACCCAAGCGAAATCCGCGCTCAGCCGCTGCGAGAATATTTGCTGCCGTTTGCTGCTTTTGTTCTGGCTTGTAGCGCATAAGCGATAGCCCATCCAAATGACCGTTAGCAAGATTCTAGTTGACAAGATAACGATCGTCATCCAAATTAAGATCACTATCGTTATCCAATGGTAGTAAAGCCCTCAACTCGCGATACACGGAGCACGTATGCCACTGCTTATTCAAGTCACCCAAAACCTCCTCACCCCTGAAGGCGAGCGCGAAGTATTACCTCGAATGGCTGCCGCCCTGCTGAAGGTGCACGGCCTCAGCAACAACGCATTTATGACGCCGATTGTCATCGGGCACCTGGATATTTATGACGAAAAACACTGTTATGTGGGAGGTAAACCACAGTCGCTGGCAGTGGTGGAAGTGAAAGTTCCTGCGATCACTTTTCCGAACCAGGAAGTGAAAAACGCATTTGTCGCGGAGGCTACCGACATCATTCACTCGCTCAGCGCGGGTTCACACCCGAAGGAGAGGACGTTTGTAAATGTAGTACATGCTCTCGACGGCACCTGGGGCATCGGAGGAAAAGCATTTACCAACACCGAACTCGGTGCAGCCATTCAAGCGGGTGCTAATTAAAAATGTCGCTCTTCGCCGCCAGCCGCATCCTCACCATGCTTCGCGTGACCAGGCTTGAACGCTCGATTCAGTTTTATACATACACGTCAGCTGGCGGAAAAACTATCTTTATACGTTTCGCGTAAAACGGTCTTCTGTATCTTGCCCATACTGTTTTTGGGTAACTCCGAGATCACCACAATGCGCCGCGGCTGTTTGAATCGTGCTAACCGCGTGCTCATCGCTTCGGCAATAAGATGCGTATCGCTGAAGGCTGGCTCTCTTGGCACGATCACGGCAACCACACCCTCGCCCATATCCGGATGCGGCGCCCCGATAACGGCTGACTCTCGCACCATTGGCAACTCGTCAAGTGCAGCCTCTACCTCTGCAGGGTAAATATTGTAGCCACCGGAAATGATGAGGTCCTTGGCTCGGCCAACAATTGCCAGGTATCCGCGCTCATCGATAAATCCCAAATCGCCTGTTATGAAATATCCGTCATGAAACTCAGCCGCCGTTTTTTCAGGCATCCGCCAGTATCCTTTGAATACATTGGGGCCTTTTACTTCGATGACACCCACCGAGCCTTGCGGCAAAACATCTCCATTTCCCGTATCTGCAATTCGAACCGATATACCCGGCAATGGAAAACCCACGGTCCCAGCAACTCGCTCGCCCTCATAAGGGTTCGATGTAATCATATTTGTCTCGGTCATTCCGTAACGCTCAAGAATTGCATGACCAGTGCGCTGTTTAAATTCACGGTGAATATCTGCAGATAATGGCGCAGAACCGGAGATGAAAAGACGTATATTTTCCACGCTGACTTCGGTGAGCCCAGCCTCTCCTAACATCCGAATATAAAATGTAGGTACGCCCATCATCACCGTGGCACGAGGTAGCAAATGCATAACTTGTGCGACATCGAACTGCGGCAGAAAAATCATCGATGCGCCGGCCAACAATGTGACATTGGTGGCGACGAATAATCCGTGCGTGTGAAAAATGGGTAACGCATGCAGCAACACATCGTCACGCGTAAAACGCCAGAAATCTTTTAATGTAAGCGCGTTAGACAGCAAGTTGCCGTGACTCAACATAGCGCCCTTGGCACGACCGGTAGTGCCCGATGTATAAAGTATTGCGGCGATGTCATCTTCGTCACGCGCAATAGTCGCAAATTCGGAGCTAGCAGCATCGGCAGATCGACTCAACGACCCAGTGCCATCGTCACTTAAATCTGCCACATTTTTAACGCCTGCTGCCGTCGCAAGCTGTTCGATAGCCGCTCGCTTAGACGTTGCGCAAACAAACAGAGCGGGCTCTGCATCTTTTATAAAATACTCAAGCTCATGTGCGGTGTACGCCGGATTAAGCGGCAAAAAAATTGCACCCGCCCGCGCACAGCCAAGGTACAGCATCAGCATATCGATACATTTGTCGGCTTGCACTGCAACACGGTCACCAACTCCAACACCCTTAGCAACTAACACATTTGCAAATGCAGCAGACCGCGCATCGAGATCGGCATAACTGAATTCTGTCCCATCCGGCCGTATTGCAAAGGGTCGATTCCGATCCTGTGGGAAAGAATTCTTTATTGCCGAATAAATATTCGTCATGCTTACTGCCTCCAACTGCCTTTTTAACGACATAAAATGCTTTCGCTCAAAACTTGAAAGGACTTGATTGCGAAAAGCAAAATTTACTGTTTTTCAACAACTCATAAAACTTTGAAGTACTGGTGCCCAATTGTATCGGGAAATTGAAATTTCTTTATAAACCGCTGTAGCCGCCGCCTTCGCACCCCCCCGAGGTAGAATGAAATGGCGCGCCATGGTGCCTCGCTTTCATTTAATAGCCGCGCAAGTCACCGGATAAATAGCATAATATTCGAAAACCCGTTTATCGCAGTCGGGGCGTAGTCATAAATCGTCTCGAAGAAAAACAAGGTGTAGCCTTGATCTTCATTCAAATCTTAAAACTCATGCTGCCGGCCCTGATTCCCTCATGGCGATTTTTTGATGAAATTGCCCCATCGCCTCGCATTGAGTTTTCTCTGCTTAAAACGCAGCAAGGCGATTCATCGCAATGGAGTGAATTTCGCCCGCGCCCTCAGCATCTTTCAGGCGCATCCATGCTCAAGCGGCTATTTTGGAATCCTCACTGGAACGAAACACTATTCCTGGTGAGCTGCTCCGAACGCTTGCTGGAGAGCGGAGTCCCCTATTACATCCATGAGATTTTTAAACGCATCACCAGCGATCTTCCGCAAGATACTGCCGAGCCCTACGTAAAATTCAGGCTGGTGTTCGTGCATCGGGAAGGCAACGCGCTGCAAAAGCAGGTCATGTTCGTTTCTCCGCTTATGCGCCTGGCCAATAGTGAACTGCTATGAAGGGCGGGCTGCTATGACAGGTGGACTGCTATGAGCTGGGACATGGCTCTGCGTTTAACTGAAATCCTATTGGGATGGGCCTTTATCCAGCAAAGTGCCGAGTATTTAAATAGCTCGATACATAACCGCATATTGTTTAGCGCGCGCCTGCTGCTGAGTTCGATGCTTGTCGTCGGTTTATACACGCAATGGGTTTGCCTCGCACTGCTGCTTGTCAGCATGGTAATGCTTATTCGATTTCAGGGCCCCTATAACGGCGGTAGCGATCGCATGGGATTGCTAATCCTGCTCTGCCTTTCATTGGCGCAACTTCTACCTTCGCAAAAATGGCGCGAACATGCGCTGGGTTATCTGGCCTTGCAACTTGTGCTTTCGTATTTCATTTCCGGCTGGGTCAAGGTGGTGAACCCGGACTGGCGAAACGGTCGCGCATTGCAGGATGTTTTCCTGTTTTCCGCTTATCCGGCGAGCGAGAGTTTGCGTGCATGGGCCAATCATCCGCGCTTAATATTATTCATGTCGTGGGCGGTGATGATTTTCGAGTTACTGTTTCCTTTCACGATCCTGAGCAGCACAACACTGGCCATCGGCTTGATCATTGCCGCGTTGTTTCACCTCGCGAATGCGTGCCTGTTCGGTCTCAACCGTTTTTTCTGGGTATGGCTGGCTGCGTATCCTTCGATCGTTTGGTTACAGCATCGCATTTTTTCAAGTTAGATACCGATCTCGCCGAGAGCGCGCAGACTGATCGTCAATGTCGATTAAGTACGAGCACCATCGAAAAAGTGCGTTGAAAAAAGCTTGCTATACTTCTGGCACCTAATTATGAGCCTGAGGATATGGCAGCCAATGCCGTTGATAAATCAGCGAGTAACCACGTTACATTTACGAGCAGCCAAAACCTTTCGGTTGCGCCTCCTCATCAGTGTTTTGTGCTTGCAATGCGGGGCGGCAGCGTGGGCAGCCGATGAAGACAAAGACCTCAACTATGTCCTGCAATTATCACTGCAAGAATTACTGAAGCTCGATTCCAGCATCGCCTCGGGCGAATCCTCCTCGATTCTCAAAAGCGTTTCCACGGTGTCGGTCATCACCCGCGACGACATCGAGCGCTACAACTTCAGCACGGTTGCCGATGCCCTCAAAACAGTGGCCGGATTCGATGTTTATCGCACGTACTACATGAACAGCATTCCGACGGCACGCGGCATTCTGCAGGATCATTACTCCAACAAAGTGCTGTTGATGATCAACAACACGCCGACCTGGCATGCGGTGACGGGCGAGGGCAATCTGGATCGCATCAATATTCACGACATAGAAAAGATCGAAGTATTAAAAGGCCCCGCTTCGGTTCTGTACGGCACTAACGCGTATGCGGGTGCGATCAATATCGTGCTGAAAAAACCCGAGGCAATGAAAAACAACGCGTATGCGCAAATCGGCAACGACGATCACTACGGCGCCGGCGGCTCCTGGGGCCACACCAGCGAAGATGGCGATCTCGCGCTGATGGCATCGGCGCACACCAATCACGACAGCCGTCAGCGCGTGCATTTTGTCGATGAGAAAGGCATCGCCGGCAATTACGATGACTACACCGATACCAATAATTTCACCTTCACCGGCCGCTACCAAGAACACAGCCTGTTGATCAACGCTTACGACAATACTGAATCTTACATGGGCATTGTGCCGCTCTACGATTCAGGCATCGGCTATGGCCAGGATATCAGCGGCTATCTGCTCGGCTATCAATTCGATCACAGGCTCGACGATGTTTCCAAGCTGACCACATCGATCAGATATGACTGGAATCGACGTAATTTTCTGCGAACGATTAGCGACGGCGCCTGGGGCGAATCCGAAGGCTACCATATCGCCGGCAAAGCGATTTATTCGCGTCAATTGAACAGCGACTATCACTTCGATATTGGCTTCGATATCGATCAGCGCGAATGCAGCATCTATCGCAACTATTACAAGCATCCGGATCAAACCATCACGGACAACAACATGAAAGACCGCAGCGTGCTGGAGTATTCGTTTTTCTCCACGCTGGGTTACGAACAAGGCAACTGGAAATGGGACGTCGGCGTGCGCAGCGTTGAGAACGAACTGTATTCCAATTCGGTGTCCGGCCGCGCCACCGTGGTTTATTTGCTATCCGAACAGAGCAGCGTGAAATTTATCGCCGCACAGTCGTATCGCTCGCCGTCATTATTCGAGCTGTATTTCATTCCGCCCGAGCAGACAATTTTCGGCAACCCGGATTTGTCTCCGGAAAAAAGTACGTCGTACGAAGTGGCTTATCTGCGTTCGCACGGCAAGCTCTTCACACAAATCAGCGTGTATGACGCCTACTACACCGATAAAATTTTTCGCGACAGGGGCAACGTCACGCTCGCGAACGGCAGCACTGTCTACAACACACTGATCTACCAAAATGGCGGCGATATCCATGTCGTCGGCGTCGAAACTGAAACACGCTACCAGGCCGATACCTGGTCGACGTTTGTGAATTTGAATTGGCAGGATGGCGACAAAGGCGATCGCGAGCCGGGAACCGATCACTATAATTTCAAATATGTACCGACCTACACAGTGTCAGCCGGGCTCAGCAAAGCGATTGCGCAGGTGATGTTATCGTCGGTGCTGAATTATCGCGACAGCACCGAAGGCAGCACACCGGAAGATATCGATGCCAGCCTCACGCTCGATGTCGCCGCGACTTACCAGCAACACTTGAGCAGCGGCAACGAACTCAAACACAAGATACTGCTGCAGAATATCACCGACGAGCGCGTTGAAATCGCCGATTATGCGCGACGCAATGGTCTCGAGGCGGTTCCACAATTGGACGGTCGCTGGTTTACTTACGAAATATCGCTGACTTTCTAAGCTATTTTTTTACTGAGACATTCTTATTGGCCGAGACCTCCGCTAAACGCGGACTGTAAAACGCCAGCAGATCTTCGACAGGCACCGGCCGCGAGAAAAAATAACCCTGCATGCGCTCGCAACCGTGTGCAATCAGCACCAGCATCTGCTGCTCGGTTTCCACCCCTTCGGCAACAATACCGATATCCAATTGCTGCGCCATGGCGATGATCGCGGTAGTAATCGCCATATCGTTCGGATCGTGTGGAAGACCGTCGACAAACGATTTATCGATCTTCAAATAATCGATCGTAAATAATTTGAGATAGGCGAGCGATGAATAACCGGTACCGAAATCATCGATGGATATCTGGAAGCCATTCGAACGCAACTCACGCAGCGTGAGCATCGCCTGTTCGACATTTTCCATCACCAGCGACTCGGTAATTTCAAAGGCGATATGCCGCGGCGAAATGCCGAATTGCTGCAATATACCCAGCGTTGTCTCAACCAGATCTTTGGTATAGAACTGCCGGGCCGACAGATTCACCGAAATTCCCTGAATACCAATCGCCATCAATTGCTGGCCATACTTCGACCATTGCCGACAGGTTTCCTGAAGTACCCAATTGCCGATCTCGATGATAAGTCCGCTTTCTTCCGCGATCGGAATGAACTGCGCCGGCGAAACAAAACCGTATTCGGCATCGCGCCAACGCAACAGCGCTTCGCACCATACGGGCGTTTGGGTGCGGCCTTCGATTTGCGGCTGCAAATACAATGAAAGCTGTTCGTTCTTGAGCGCCTGCTGCAGTTTGAACTCGAGCGCCACCCGCTCCTGCACGGCCTGATCCAACTCCGACGAAAAATACACCATGCAATTTCTGCCGACCGCTTTGGCGCGGTACAACGCAATATCGGCGCTTTTTAGTAGATCGCGCGCATTGGTAGCATCGTCGGGAAAAATGGCGACACCGATGGAACTGCGAATTTCGATGGTGCGATGCTGAAACTCCACCGGCATGTTGATCGCTTTCTGCAACCGCTCGGCAACATCATTGATCACAAGCTTGGATTTATTGTCGAGCAATACGATAAATTCATCGCCGCCCAATCGGGAGACAACATCTTCGGCAAAGCAACAGTTATGTAGACGCTCGCCCAATACTTTCAGCAGATGATCGCCGGCATCGTGCCCCATGCTGTCATTGACGCGCTTAAAGTTATCGAGGTCGATCATCAGGATTGCAAACGATTGATTGTGTTTGCTCGCTGCGGCGATTTGATAATGCAGGTGATCGTGAAAAAAGCGCCGGTTGGGTAAATTGGTCAACGGATCGTACAGCGCGAGTCGCTCCAATTCCGTCTGCGCCTTCTTTTGCGCAAGACTTTCTCGCGTCAGCGCATCGAGCATCAAATTAAACGCATCGACCAGATCACCGACTTCGTCGTTATAAAACTTCGCTGGTCGATAGCTGGAAAACGGCTCATCGGAAATACGTTTAACGTCCTTGCCGAGTTTTTTGAGCGGCGTCATTGCGGTGCGCAATAAACCCCAACCCAACCCGAACGCCAACACCATCGCGCTCAACAAAATCGTCGCGACAACCACCAGCGTGTTGTGAACCTTCTCCTTGATGAGATCGGTCGTCGCCACCAGTTTGAGATGACCCAGCGTGACACCGGCATCCTGCACCGGAAGCACCACCCAGGCCTGGTAACGATCCACATAATTTTGCTGCGCGATCGTCGCCGATTCGAGTCTGCCATCGCAGCCTGAGTATTTTTCATCGCCCAAATACTCTGCAATTTTCGTTAGGTTTGCGCTATAAACGCAGAGTTTTATTACCGAGGGAATAAAATGCGCCGAGGCGATGTTGGCATTTACGGCGGCAGCATCGTTGAACACGAGCGCAGCGACGGTGCGATTGGCCAACAGCTCGCCAGAAAAGCGCAGCTTCTCCAATAGCCCGCGCTCTTCATCGTGATAGATCTGCCGGGCCACTGCCACACCGACGACAAACAGCGCCAGTAGCAAACTCGCGCTAATCACCAACAGCAATCGTGAATAGATCGAACGACGCTGGTTTCTTTGGGCTTTCATCGATGCACCACCCTCGCCGCCAACTCCAGCATATTCGAACTGAATTGCACGCCGGCACTCTGTGCCAGCGCCATATCCACCGAGAACTGAACGCGCTGATTATTCATGAACACAGCGACGGCATGCCGGTCGGGCTGATCGCAGCCATCGCAAATGCTCAATATGGGGAGCGGCTTCGAAGACCCAACTTTCGCACCACTACCCTTCGCGCCGACAATGAGTACCGCGCAACCGCTGCTGTCATTGACGCTATCGATCGTTTTGAACAGCACTGCTCTGCCGGAAATGACGATTTTCGTTTCGGCGCGCTCCAGCACACCGAAGCCCGCAGAGTTGCCCACGCCGCAGACAAGCAGTGTGCTCGCTGCCGGCATATTTGCTGTGGGCGTATTGGTTAGTGAGGTGCTGGTTGTGGAGGTATTGGCTGTAGGCGTGCTGGCAACGGGCGGAGTCGTCCAACTGGTAAACCGAAGCACGCCGATAATCACACCGGCGCGTAATTGAGGCTCACTGACTTGTGCTTGAGAGGAAGAGGCGAACAACAACGACAGGCCAATCAGCCAGGGGTTAAGTGAGAACCCCAGAACTGTCAGCCACTTACTGGAACAGAATCGTCGTCGTTTAATTTTGGCCACAAGCGAGAATGATGCATTTTTTAATATCTGAAATATTGTAGCTTAATGGGCCGGTATGGCACGCCAACCTGCCTATAATCGGTTGATCCAACTCATTAGTATCGAGCGAGGACTGCGATGAAATACCGACCTATCGATTAATTGCAGATTTTTGACTTCGCCCCCAACCGAGTGAACGCCGTGCCGAACAATGTCAAATCCTTCTGCCGCAATTGCGGTGCGCTGTGCTCGATGGAGTTGAGCATCGATAACAACAAGATTATTGCCGTCGCGGGCGATGACACTGCGTCGCCGTACGGCGGTTATATGTGCGCGAAAGGTCGCGCCAGCGCCGATTTCCACAATGTTGTCGACAGCAACGATGTCGCCAACAACGGTGTCGACAAAAAAAATACGGGCGCCGAAAATCGTTTGTTGCACAGCCTGAAGCGCGATGCCAAAAATAATTTCTCCGCAATTTCTCCCGCAAAGGCCATGGATGAAATCGCCGAAAAAATTTCTGCATTGATTGCACAACACGGCCCGCGTTCGATCGCGTTCTTTCACGGCACCGGCGCCTATCGCAGCACACTCGGCGGATTGCTCGAGCGCGCATTCGCTGCAGAAATAGATTCGCCGAATTTCTTTTCAACAATGACGATTGATCAATCGGCGAAATGGGTGACATCGGGCCGCATGGGCGTGATGGCGAGCGGCAAGCCGAGCACGCGCGATATCGATCTCGCCGTTATCGCCGGCAATAATCCTATCGTCACGCATCAAACCTATCCGTTCAGCGCAGGCGAAAGCGGCGCACCGAGCAAATCGCTGACCGCATTAAAAGCGCGCGGCGGAAAAATTATTGTGATCGATCCGCGCAAAACCGAAACTGCGCGCTATGCCGATTTATTGATTCAACCCTTACCGGGACACGACGCAGCAATTTTCGCCGCTATCGCGCATATTCTGTTGCGCGACAAAACCTACAACAAAATATTTTGCGATCGCTTCGTGACTCATCTTGATGAGTTGCGCGAAGCCGTTGCGCCGTTCACGCCTGAACTTGCTGCGCAGCGCGCCGACGTCCCCGTCACGCAAATCGAACTCGCTGCGCAGTGGATAGGCGAAGCCAAACGCGCCTTCATCGGCAGCGGCACCGGACCTTCAATGTCGGCGCATTCAAATCTCAACGATCACATGATCGAAGTCGTTAATGCACTCGTCGGCGGTTATCGACGCGCAGGCGATCTCGTGCGCAACCCCGGCACACTGAAACCGCGCGATATTTATGAAACCGTTGTCCCTGCCGGTCGCAGTTGGGAGCGCGGTGTGAAATGTAGAACCGCAGATATCGGAACATTGTATGGTGAATTTCCTACCGCATTATTGCCGCAGGAAATATTGACGCCAGGCCCCGATAAAATTCGCGCACTGATCGTATTCGGCGGTAATCCGTTGATGGCGCTCGGCGATCCCGATCGCGCCATTCCCGCATTCAACGATTTGGAATTATTGGTGAGCCTCGATGCGCGCATGAATGAAACCGCACTGCTCGCGCATTATGTCATCGCAACCACGCAACATTTCGAGCGAGCCGATTTGAGCATTGCCGGCGATAGCTTATATCCCGAAGCATTCGCGCAGTATGCACCGCCGATTCTGCCGAAGCCTGGCGAGACGATTCACGATTGGGAATTTTTCTGGGGCATCGCCTCGCGCATGAATATTTTGCTCACATTGAAATATTGGAGTTACGGACTCAACTACGCGGCGATTCCTGGCGGTCTTGCGCTCGATATGAAAAAGCCGCCAAGTGAGGAAGTTATGTTTCGCTTTCTCTGCAAAGACAGTCGCGTACCATTCGAAGAGTTGCTCGCAAATCCAAGCGGTGTTCGCCCCACGCTCGCACCGCACTACGTCAAAACCGCTGCGGACAACGGCGCACGTTTGCAGCTATGCCCGCCCGATATCGTCGCGGAATTGCACAGCGTATTCGCCGAAAAAGCCCAGCGCGGATTTAATTATCAATTGACGTGCCGGCGCATTCTCGAAGCGATGAACAGCGCCTATCGCGACTCGGAAAGAACGTTAAAGAAATACCCGGCGAACTGGGCGTACATGAACCCCGACGATATGCTGCGCGATAACATCGCCGAAAATGCGCTGATCGAAATCACATCGGAGGTGGGCCGCATTCGCGGCATCGCGCGCGCAGACAAGGGTTTACGGCGCGGCGTGATTTCGATGACACATCTGTACGGCTCAATGGAAGAATCGACCGATCCACTCAAGCAGCGCGGCAGCCATACCGGCCGACTGACTTCCCTGCAAAATCACCTGGAGCCGATCAACTTTATGCCGCGCTTTTCGGGCGTTCCGGTGAATATCGAAGCAGTGGAATGAATGTCACTTTCGCACATCGTAAGTGCCGGCGGGAAAACCCTCTTCCTCTGTCACCGTTTCGCCGCGCAATAACCGACGCACCATCGCGATATCGGCATAGTCGCGCCACTGTTTTATTTTTCCACTTTCAATTTCGAAAATACCCAGCAGGGGCAAATACGCGTCGTGACCGTTGACGCCGACGACATCGACGCGCTCGGTGTATACGCGATTTTCTGTCACGCCTAAATTGCGAATGCGAAAATCGAATGTATCGGGAAACATTTTCCAGACACCATTCGGACCCGCGTAATGATCGAGCACCGCCTGCCTGCCGTGATAAACCTCCAAGCCGACATTCATAAAAACCACGTCATCAGCAAGCAATGGCGCCAACACACTAACATCTCTCAAACTGACCTTAGCGCAGTATTCGCGAACAACCTCTTCAGGTGTTTTCATCAATAAAAATCTCACACAAAACTATGGAGTTGACTTGTCGAAATCGCGGTTTCACTAAAATTTATGTTTTGAATTTCCATTCAGCTGCCATTCATTGGCCGTCCCTATACTGAGAATCATGGTGATACGCAAATATTCGACAAGCGATCACCAAACCTCGCAGGCGGTACGACCTGTTTTCAATAGGAAAAAATATCATGAATTCTGTTATGAAAGCTGTAACTCCCGTTGCCATGATGATTACTTTCGCACTCTCTGGCGCAGCCATCGCTGAAACAGCACCCGAAGCTGCAAAAAGCGCGGTAACAGCAACCACGACAGCAAAAGAAACCGCGAAGACAGCAACTCACGAACATAAAGAGGTGAGTAAAAAGGTAGAGCAAGTAGCATCAGCTGAAAAAGCCGCTGTAAAAGATAGTGCAAAGCCGGCTGTAGAGAAGTCGGAGTCGATTGATAAATCGGCTGAAAAAGCTACCGAAAAAACTTCAACCACGGTGGCCGCAGTAGAAAAAGCGGCGAAGGCAGAGCCCGCCAAAGTAGAAGCAAGCAAAGCTGCAGAGACCACTAAAGCCAAGTGATGTCGTGATAAAAATGCCGCGCTATAGCGCGGCATTTTCTATTGAGCTGCCACTACAAAACTCTTTGTGAAGTAATCACACCCGCAATATTTTCGAGCGGCATAATTTTATCCGCGGCGCCGCGTTTGACCGCCTCTTTCGGCATGCCGTACACAACACAGGTCGCCTCGTCTTGTGCAACGGTTGCTGCACCGGCCTGTTTCATTTCCAATAAACCCGCCGCACCGTCGTCACCCATGCCGGTCATGATAATACCGATCGCATTTTTCCCCGCGCATTTCGCTACCGATCGAAATAACACATCGACCGAGGGGCGATGACGATTCACCACTGGGCCATCGATGACATCGACGACATACTGCGCGCCGCTGCGACGCAGTAGCATGTGTTTTCCGCCCGGCGCAATCAGCGCACGGCCAGGAATTACGCGATCGCCATTCTGCGCTTCGCGCACTTCGATTTCACACAAACCATTTAAGCGCGCTGCAAATGCTGCCGTGAATTTTTCCGGCATGTGTTGCACGATCACAATACCCGGGCAAACGCGCGGCAATGCCGTCAACACAACTTCGAGCGCTTGCGTGCCGCCCGTAGACGTTCCGATGGCAATCACACGATCGGTGGTCTCCGCCATCGCATTCGCACCAGCCGGTGCCAGAATCGCGTCAGCGGTGAGTTTCGGCTTCACTGCGGCAGTATTCGCTGCAGCGGAAGCCATGCTCGCCACGCGTTTTACATTCGCACCCGCAGCGGCCTTAACTGCGCGCGTAATTTCTTGAATGGCATCGTTGAGAAATTGTTTCAAACCGATTTTCGGTTTGGTGATGATATCGACCGCGCCCGCCGACATGGCCTGCATGGTTGTTTCCGCACCTTTTTCGGTGAGCGTCGAACAGATCACTACCGGCGTTGGATGTTCAGCCATTAATTTGCGCAGAAAGGTAATGCCATCCATGCGCGGCATCTCGACATCGAGCACGATCACATCGGGCCAATCCTTCTGCATTTTCTCAAGTGCGAAAATCGGATCGGGAGCCGCACCGATCACTTCGATTTGCGGATCGCTCTTGAGTAACTCGGTAAGAACCTGACGCACCACCGCCGAATCATCGACGATCATCACTCTTGTTTTACTCATCGGGTCACCTGCTATTTCGATTTACGTCGATAGTTTTTAACGCTCGAAGACCGATACACTCGCCCACTAATTCAGTGGATCCTGACGCAGCCAGACATCACCGCTCCTGATATCAAAAATAATATTGCGATGCCCTTCGCCGCCAAGATGCTCTGCAGCGGCGGCAAAGCCGTGGCGCTGCAACAACTCCTGCCCCGCGATGACATTGCGATCGGCAACATTCAATTCTCGCCGCGGAGTTTTCTGTGTATTACTGAACATATTGCCGCCGCCGAATATTTTCACTTCGTAATCATACGGATTGGTTTGGGCGCGCATGGCTTCCTTCAGCAATAACAACACAGCCTCGTCGGCATAGCGACCGTCGAGATGTTTTATCTTGCCTCGCCCCCGCGCCGGCAGCATGTAGTGACACATGCCGCCGATTTGCAATTCGCGATGCCATGCCGTTATCGCCACACACGAACCCAGAATCGTTCGCAATCGCATATTCCTGTCGCCGAAATAGACATCGCCCGGGTTGAGAAAAATATCGATGGCGTCAGCGGAAATGCGCATAGCTACAACATCAAACACATGGATAGATATTTCAGATACACCATCAGGGCTTCCGGTAAATCGAGGGTGAAACCAATTTCACCCCATCCGAAATCCCGTTCAAACTTTCCGAATGACTGACAATGAAATAACCGCCGCTACGCAGCATCGGCAGCATACGCGCCACGACCTGCTGCTTGGTTTTTATGTCGAAATAAATCATCACATTGCGCAGAAATATCACATCGAACACGTCCATCTGCGGCAAGGGCGCGTTGAGATTGATCTGCATGAACTTGGTGCGCGCGCGCAACGATTTGTCGATCAGGAAAGTCCCGGCCTGTTCACCGACACCTTTGAGGCAGTATTTGCGCAAATAATGCTGTGCGATATCTTCGGCGCGTTCAATTGGGTAATGGCCATTGCGTGCCTGCTCTAAAACACGCGTGCTGATATCGGAACCAATCACTTCCCACGGCTGTTCGCCGAGCACTTCGGCCATCACCATGGCAATGGTATAAATTTCCTCGCCGCTAGAGCTGGCACCGCTCCAAATGCGAACAGGCCTGGTGCCTTTGAGTGGCGGCAGAATGGTATCGCGCAAAAAATCGAAGTGTTTCGGTTCGCGGAAAAAATAGGTTTCGTTGGTTGTCAGCAGATCGATGCAGACCTGCATTTCGGTTGCAACCTTACCGGCGGTCAGCAGTTCAAAATAATCCGCATAACTATCGAGCCGATAATGTTGCACTCGCCGCGCCAGACGGCCACTGACCAGCGACATTTTCGCATCGGAAAGGCTGATGCCCGCGATACGATAAATCATCGACTGAAACTGTTGAAACTCCTTCTGCGTCAGCGCTACCTGCATCTCTTTTCTCGCATAAGCGAACACCTCATCCTGAGGGGCACACGACAAAACGTTGAGAGCTAATCTTCGGTGGGGGCGCCCGACTCGTGATCGCCCTGCTCTTCCATGCCGGCCAACTGCGCCATTTCATCCAATGACAGCACACGATCGACATCGAGAATAATGATAAAGCGGCCGTCGAGCTCAACCATGCCCGCAATAAAATCGGCTCGAATTTTAGTCCCGAATGCAGGCGACGGTTGAATCGCGCTCTCCGGCAAATCCATCACTTCGCTGACGCTATCGACCACGATGCCGACATCCTGCTTCTCACCGTCGTTATCCATTTCGATAATGACGATGCAGGTGCGTCGCGCCACTTCCGCTGCAGGACGCCCAAAGCGCGCCGCCAAATCGATAACCGGCAGCACCTGTCCGCGCAAATTCAACACACCGCGAATAAATTCCGGCATCAGCGGAACCGTGGTCAACTGACCGTATTCGATAATCTCCTTGATCACTAGAATATTGATCGCAAACGGTTCGCCACCCAGCAAAAACGTTAGAAACTGTTGCTGCGCTTCCGTAGCGACCGCCTGGCGATTTCCAGCTTTTGACATATCAGTTTTTGACATAGCGGCTTGAGCCATAGTGAATTCCTCCGCCGCTATTTAAAAGCGTACAAATTCTTTTTCATCGGGCGACGTGCTGTCGGCCTTTTTACCGCGCGACGATCTCACCGAAGCAACCTCGACAACTTTTGTCTCGGCTTCGACATGATTATCGCCCGCGGCACCACTGCTTTCGCCGAGCTCTTCTACCGACGTTTTGAAAAACTCCATCAATTCCTGCAACTGATCGGCTTGTGAATTCATTTCTTCCGCCGTCGCCGCCAACTCCTCCGACGCCGAGGCATTTTGCTGCGTCAGTTGATTGAGCTGATTCATCGCCGTGTTGACCTGCGCAACGCCGGTCGATTGCTCTTCCGATGCAGCGGCAATTTCCTGCACGAGATCGGAAGTTTTATTGATTGCCGGCACGATTTCATCGAGCAGCGAGCCGGCCTGCTCCGCGAGTGTCACGCTATTGCCCGCCACATCGCTGATTTCTCGCGCAGCGACTTGCGCGCGCTCAGCCAGCTTTCGCACTTCCGCAGCGACGACGGCAAAACCTTTGCCGTGATCGCCTGCGCGCGCCGCTTCGATCGCAGCATTAAGTGCAAGCAAATTGGTTTGATACGCGATGTCGTCGATGATGCCGATTTTCGCTGCGATCGCTTTCATCGCCTGCACGGTTTGTTTCACCGACTGTCCACCTTCGGTCGCTTCGCGCGCGGCTTTCGTCGCCATGCCGTCGGTGACTTTCGCATTCTCGGCATTCTGACTGATCGATGCGGTCATCTGCTCGATCGATGCGCTGGTTTCCTCAACGCTTGCCGCCTGCTCTGACGAGGCCTGCGACAACGATTGTGCCGTCGCATTCACCTGATCGGAGGCGTTAGACAAGCTATTGGCCGAGACACGCACATCGGTAATGATCTGAGACAGTTTCGCCACCATGCCGCCGATCGCAGCCAGCAGCTGCCCGGTTTCGTCTTTCGAATCCGCATCGACTTTAACCGTCAAATCGCCGTTCGCGAGTCGATTCGCAACATCAGCGGCCAGAGCAATGGGCCTGGTAACACTGCGCGTCACCCAGACTGCAATCGCAATTGCCAAAAGAATGCTAACCGACGCAAGCACAAATAGAACGATTCGCGTTTTTTTATAAACCTCCAACGCCTCCTTTCCGGTATCGTTCACCTGATCGCGCTGAAACGAAGACAGCTCGCGAACAGCGGCGATATATGTATCGCGCAACGGTGTCAGATCATCTTCAGACATTCTTAGTGCTTCAGCTTTCTTCCCTGCCGCATACGCATCCAGAATTTCCGTGCGCTTCGCGACATATTCTTTGCGCGCTTCAACCGCACTATCCAGCATGAGTTTTTCGTCGTCATTGCTGATCAATGCCGAAAATTTATCGTAGTTCTCGGTAATCTCTTTACTGCCAGCCGCCATCTTTTCGCGGATGCTGTTGATCTGCTCTTGCGAGGATGCTGACAGCAATTCGCGCACAGCCAGCGCGTTGTCGTACACGCCGCTGATTATGAGATTAGCCAATTCCGATTTCGGAAAGCGATCCTCTACGACGAGCCGCACATCATTGTTCAATTGCGTCATTCGAAACGCAGCGACCGCTAGAGTAAATAGCAGAATCACTAGCACGAGTGCGAACCCGAGCCCCATGCGCATTCCAATTTTCATATTTTTAAACATTCTCGTAACCCCGGTACGTTGAATACTTCTAATTCGCTATTAGCTCGCAACCATTTGCACTGGCTGCGGTTCGCGCGCTTGAACCTGATCGATCAAACCTGCCACATCGATAATCAATGCCACTTCGCCGCTACCCAAAATCGTTGAACCGCCGATGCCACGAATGTGACTGAAAATTTTTCCTAGTGGTTTTATGACTGTTTGGAATTCGCCGAGCAAGCGATCGACCACAATGCCAACGCGTGTATTTGCATATTGCACGACGACGATATTTTCGCGGACAACTTCGCCAGCAGCGGATTCAGCACCGATATCAAACAGGTCGCGCAGGCGCACATAGGGCAACACTTCACCGCGCAGATTGATGTAATTGCGCACCTCTTCGTTACTGCGTGCGCTCTCGCTGAGTTCGATACATTCGACGACCAAATCGAGCGGTATCACGAACGCGGACTTGCCGACCTGTACCAGGAAACCGTCGATAATGGCGAGCGTTAGCGGCAGGCGAATACTCATCGTGGTACCGACACCTTGCTCGCTGTCGATATTGATGGTGCCGCGCAGTGCTTCGATGTTTTGCCGCACCACATCCATGCCGACACCGCGCCCGGAAATATTGGTGACCTGCTCTGCGGTGGAAAACCCCGCGGCAAAAATCAATTTGAAAATTTCCTGATCGCTCAATACCTGCCCGGCGCTGACAATGCCTTTCTCAATACCTTTAGCGAGAATGCGATCTTTATTGAGACCGCCGCCGTCGTCGGAAACCTGAATGACGATGCTGCCCGACTCGTGAAACGCATTGAGTTGAATCGTGCCTTGCACGGGCTTGCCGCGCTGCTGACGCACCTCGGCAGGCTCGATGCCGTGGTCCATCGAGTTACGCACTAAATGCATGAGCGGATCACCGATTTTTTCGACGACCGTTTTATCGAGTTCAGTTTCGGCGCCGTTGATGATCAACGTAATATCTTTCTTGAGCTCTTTGCTGACATCGCGCACCACACGCTGAAACTTGGTGAACGTTTCGCCAATTTGCACCATGCGCAACGACAAGGCCGAGTCGCGAACTTCTTCGATGAATTTGCCAATATTTTCACCGGACTCGATGAGCTCTGCCGACCCCGAGCGCTGCGCCAACACATTGATACCCGCACCCGCAATAACGAGCTCACCGATCAAATTGATCAAGGTATCGAGTTTGTCGGCATCGATGCGAATAAGTCGCGGCACTTTCGTTTTTGCATCTTTAATTTGCTGCTGCTTTTCAGCGGCCGCTTCGACAACCGCCGGTTGCACTGCGCCGTTTTCGACCAGAATCGAACCGAGCGGCAACGATACTTCGTTCGCAATCGCCGCCTGCGCCTTTAATCCTTCATCGAGTTCTTGCTGAGTCAGCGTACCGCTGGCGATAAGAATTTCACCGAGGCGCTGTTCTTCTTCCGCCATTTCGCGAATGAAATCGACATACTCGGCAATGCGCGAGCGCGGCGGCAAAATTCGAATACGCGCATCCTCGCGTACAAATTCGAATACGCCTTCAATCGTTGCCTTATCGGCATCGCTGTTAAAACTGATTTCAAAACCGAGATACGATGACTCCGGATCCATCTCGGCGAACGCGGGCAGCGCATCACTTAATGTCGTTACCGACACAATCGTTCCCAGTGTTTGCAGATAACGCATGAATGCCAGCGGGTCCATGCCGTTGCGCAGCACGTCGACACCAAAACGCAGTGAAATATGCCAATTGTCAGTTTCGGCAACAGCGCCTTGTGGTTGCTCTGCAACAGCCGCTGCCGGTTGCGCGGCGGGTGTTGCGATCGCTGCGGCGGGAGCCACACCCAGATAAACATTTAACCGATCGATAAGATCCGAGCCTTTGGCGGCGATCTCGGGGGTAATCGAATCGCTACCGTTTTCTACGCTATCGACCAGCGCGCTGATTTGATCGCAGCTTTCGAGAAACAATGAAGCGAGATCACTATCGAGCTGTAATTCGTTGTTGCGAACTTTATCGAGCACACTTTCGACGACGTGCGTGAATTTCACGATTTCATCGAGCCCGAACAGACCCGCCGAACCTTTAATAGTGTGCGCCGCGCGAAAAATCGCATTGATGGTTTCGCCATCGGCAGCTTGATGTTCGGTTTGCAGTAGCGAGCTCTCCATATTTTCGAGAAGCTCGCGACTTTCGACGAGGAAGGTTTGCAGCGCGGCGTCGAGATTCATCAATTACTCCTCTGCGCAACGATTCTCTGCGCGGTGATACCGAACAATTACGCGATGGCGCCGAAGTTTTCTTTCAGATTGCACATATTCCAGCAGGAGAGAACCGCTTCGCTGGGATTGCTGAACACCAGCGACTTATTCGTTTTCGCACACTCGCGCTGCAGTAGCAAAAGTAATTGCAGCCCTGCAGTGTCGATTTCGCTCACCTGCGCCAAATCGATTTCAATGGCTTCAGAATTGAGCAAACCGCCAAACTTTTCTTTCATTTCAGCAGCGGTATAAATGGTCAACTCACCTTCGACAGTAAATTTTCCATCCGCACTTTTTTTCTTCGCTGCAGCCATATTCGGCACTCAGATAAATTGAACGGATCCGTTACGGCAAAATCAATTTGGAAACAGCCGCGAGCATCTGCTCCGGCTTAAAGGGCTTGACCACCCAGGCTTTCGCACCGGCTGCTTGACCCTCCTGCTTTTTGCCTTCCTGGCTTTCCGTAGTGAGCATGATGATCGGCGTGAATTTGTAATTAGCGAGCTTTTTGACTTCTTTCACCAACGTGATGCCATCCATATTCGGCATATTCACATCGCTGATGATGAGATGCACTTTGACGCCATTCAATTTCGACAGCGCATCGACGCCGTCGCACGCTTCGATTACATCGTATCCCGCACCCTTCAGTGCGATCGCAACAACCTGACGCAATGACGCCGAATCGTCGACGATCAAAATGGTTTTTGCCATCTGCATTAACTCCAAAAAATTCGTCGGTATGAATTAGAAGAACGTGATTTCATCTTGATCGGCATGTGACCCGGCACCTCTACCCAAGTGCGCGCTGCGCTCTTCCGCCATCGCGTAGGTGCTTTGAATTTCGTGCAGCAAATGTTTGGTGTCGATGGTGCCGAGATGACCATCTTGCGCAAAGCTGGCACAAGCGCGATCGACATAGCCGGGAACACTGCCAATATGATCGCGCACGTGCGACAAGATCTGGCTGACGCGATCCTGAAATTGCAATTGCACCATCGCATCGGCCACTTCATCTTTAATGCCGTTGCTCTGCTGACGCAGCACTTCGCTGGAATCGCTAAGACCTTCGGTAACGCGGCGAAAGTCGCGCAACACATTGTCGATGGCTTCCTCTGAACGCGTCACCGATTGCGACTCGTTCGAGGCGGTTTGATCGGCTGCTTGAACGGCAGTGCTAATAGCACGGCTGATGGTTTCGACTTTGGCGCTGATTCGCGTGCCGGTTTCTTTCGAGAGGTTAGATAATTTGCGCACTTCGTCGGCGACCACCGCAAAACCACGACCGACTTCACCGGCGCGCGCTGCTTCGATGGCCGCGTTCAATGCGAGCAGGTTGGTTTGATCGGCGATACCTGCGACATCGACCGCCATCTGTTTTAACTCGCCGATAAAATCGAGCAGACCGCTCACCTCAGCGAGCATGACCTGCTTGTTATCCATCGCCGCTTTAAGCGATGCAACGACTTGGCTCAGCTGCGCTTCGCAACTCGCGAAAACCGAAATCGTACCGCCGCTGCCATCGAGTTCACCCGCTGCCGATTCCGATGCCGCGAGTGCGCCCTCCAGCTTTTGCACGATACCGGCAAATTGCTGTGTCAGCTGCGTAATCGCCTCTTCCATCTGGCTGCGGCTCATTTCGATCTGCCGCTCCCATACGGGTAGCACATCCCCATTCATCGTGCGCAAGCTATCGATAAAGGGAGCCACTTGATTGCGATAATTTTCGTTCGCGCGCTGTTCGGCAGCTCGCTGCGCCTGCTCGAGCGCCGCATCCGCATTGCGCTGCAACAATTGCGCGCAAATCACTGCTGCAATGATGATGACGGCGGAGAAAACGCCGGCTTGCCAGCCGAGGCCGGCGACGGCAAAAACACCTACGGCGGCGAGCAATGCGGGGGCTAATACGTAGGGCCAGGCGGATGTTGAGTTCATCGAGGGACACCTTAGGCCGTCCCCAAGCATTACTCCTTACGCAAGGCGAAACGGCGACGAGCAATTATGAATTCGTGTTGTGTTTTCGGCGCTAATGACCGGAGGCCAACGCAAAAAGTACCGCAAGCGTCGAAAGCCAGTTGCTTTAATCTAGTTCATAACTGGGTTGTTTCAAGGCGGCGTCATACAGCGGAGCGGAATAAAAAGCGGCACGTAAACCCGCCCGCCAGCTCGACAAGCGAATTCTGCGCAAAACTGCGGACAATACGTATAAGAACGAAAAGATTTAATTGCAGCTATCGGCACGGCTCTTTTATGCCATGAAAACATAAAAGAGCCATGCCGATGATCGCCGTGTTAGACCTTCAAGCGGAAACGACAATCAAGCGAATGGATGGCGCAACGTAATGGTTTCGATGCGATCGGGACCTGTCGAGATAATATCGATGGGTGCGCCCACAACTTCTTCGATGCGCTTGATATACGCGCGCGCATTCGCAGGCAATTGCTCGAGACTCTTCGCACCGAGCGTGCTTTCCTTCCAGCCCGGAACGGTTTCGTACACCGGCACCACGTCTTCGTAATCTTCGGCATCGACCGGCGTTGGCGCCGGCTTACCGCTTTTATTGGTGTACGCCACGCAGAGTTTGATTTCGTCCAAACCGTCTAACACATCGAGCTTAGTGAGACACAAACCCGATACGCTGTTGATGCGCACCGCCTGGCGCAATGCCATCGCATCGAACCAGCCGCAGCGACGCGGACGTCCCGTGGTCGCACCAAATTCATTGCCTTTGGATGCGAGATGCTTACCGACATCATCGAACAATTCGGTCGGGAACGGACCCGAACCGACGCGCGTGGTGTAGGCCTTGGTAATACCGAGCACGTAATCGAGATAGAGCGGGCCATAGCCCGAACCTGTCGCCGTGCCGCCGGCAGTGGTATTCGATGAAGTCACGAAGGGATAGGTGCCGTGATCGACATCTAAAAGGGAACCTTGTGCGCCCTCGAACATGATGCGCTTACCCTGTTCGCGATAGTCGTGCAGCAAGCTCGTCACATCGGCCACCATCGGCTTCAACTGCTCCGCCATTTGCAGAGTTTCATCGCGCACTTTCGCGAAATCGATTGCGGCAACTTTGAAATAATTCGTCAGTACGAAATTGTGGTACTCCATAACTTCTTTCAATTTCGCGCTGAAGCGATCGGCACAGACGAGATCGCCAAGGCGCACGCTGCGGCGCGCAACTTTATCTTCATACGCAGGGCCGATACCGCGCCCGGTGGTACCGATTTTCGCGTTACCTTTCGCCGCCTCGCGCGCCTGATCGAGGGCGACGTGATACGGCAAAATCAGTGGACACGCCGGACTTAAACGCAGACGCTCGCGCACGGGGACGCCATTTTTTTCGAGCATTGCAATTTCTTCGAGCAACGCCTCGGGCGACAACACCACACCGTTGCCGATCAGGCACAACACATTCTCGCGCAAAATTCCGGATGGAATCAGATGCAATACGGTTTTCTTGCCGTCGATGACCAGTGTGTGACCGGCGTTATGGCCGCCCTGAAAACGCACCACCGCGTCGGCCTGATCTGTCAGTAGATCGACAATCTTGCCCTTGCCTTCATCACCCCACTGGGTGCCCAACACAACTACGGTTTTGTTCATTGTCACCAAACTCAAATTTGTAATTTCGAATTCATCAACAGTGTGTTCTTAAAACACGTAAATCATCTCGTCGACTAGCGCGCCACGATTTGCCAGCGGCCATCGCGCAATACCAATTGACGATCGCATTCCGCCAATTCATTTTTCGACGCAATCACTTGTCCCGGCAATGCGTGAATCACGCGCTCGCCCTGCGCCCGCAAATTCTGCACGACTTGCCAGAGTGCAATATCGTTTTCAGCGGGCGCCAGAATCGATTTGCGCGCCGCTGTTTGCGTTGCGTTACCGAGTGCGATCAAGGCTTTCAAATCGGTGCTAAAACCCGTGGCAGGACGCGCGCGCCCAAACACTTCGCCGATGTGATCGTAGCGGCCACCATTGGCGAGCGCCTGTCCCCAGCCGGGTGCGAGCGCGGCGAAAACCAAACCGGTGTGATAGTGATAACCGCGCAATTCGCCGAGATCAAAATACAACTTCACCGCCGGCAAACGCGCCTGCACGCACTCCGCTACGGCAAACAATTCATCGATCGCCGCATGTACTTCCGCCGGAGCGCCTTTAAAAATTTCACGTGCGCGCTGCAATATCGCGACATCGCCTTGCAGGCTATTCAATTGCAACAACCAATTGCGCAATGGCTGATCAGCGACCGCTGCATCTAACACACGAACTATATCGCCCTTGGCCTTGCGCTGCAGCGCATCGAATAGTGCGTGTTCATCATCGACCGACAGCGCCGCCGCCTGCACCAGCGCGCGATAAATACCGACGTGGCCGAGGTCGAGCGTAATCGCCTCGACACCTGCAACGCGCAGAGTTTCGAGCATCAGCAACACGACTTCGCTATCGGAAGCGAGGCCCGCATCGCCATAAAATTCGACGCCAATTTGAATCGGCGAGCGCGAAGCGAGCAGCGATTTCGGTCGTGTGTGCAGCACACTACCGGCGTAACACAGCCGCACCGGACCTTCGCGCTGCAAACTGTGCGCATCGATACGCGCGACCTGCGGGGTGATATCGGCACGAATGCCCATGGTGCGGCCGCTCAGTTGATCGGTCACTTTGAAGGTGAGCAGATCGACATCGCTGCCGAGGCCAATCAGCAACGAATCGGTGAATTCGAGCAGCGGCGGCATGATCAGGTCATAGCCCCAGCTGTGATAGAGATCGAGCAGACGGCGCCGCAATGTCTCGGCGCGCTCGGCCTGCTCAGGCAGCAGCTCTTCCACCCCCTCGGGCAAAAGCCAGCGATCGACGGTGGTCATAGTCGCTCAAGCGCCATTGATGAAAAATCCGGTGAAATCAGGTTCGCCAATTGGGTGCAGGATGCACTCAGGCGGCGTTTAGCCGCGCAGTTGAAGCACATCAGGAGGATGTATTTCAACGACTGGTAAATAGTGCGCCCACAAAAAACCCGGTCTGGCCGTTACCTTGGCGGGCGGCCAGCCCGGGTGCGAGATGTTACCACAAACCACTTTGCGTTTTGGTCGCCCAATTGAGCAACCGTCCGCATCAACGACCGCGCTGATTATTCAAATACTTGAAGAAATCGCTTTTCGGATCGATCACGAGCACATCGCCGCTCTGCCCAAAGCTCTTGCGATACGCATCGAGACTGCGCACGAACGCATAGAACTCCGGATCCTGTTTATAGGCAGCCGCGTAAACGGCCGCGGCTTTGGCATCGCCCTCACCGCGAATTTGCTCAGCCTCGCGATAGGCATTCGCTTCGATAACGGTTTTCTCGCGATCGGCAGACGCACGAATTTTTTCCGCGAGTTCTTTACCTGTCGAGCGATGTTCGCGCGCCTCGCGTTCGCGCTCAGATTTCATGCGATCGAAGACCGACTGACTGACCTGTTCGGGCAGATCGATACGCTTGACGCGCACATCGACCAGCTCGACACCGAGTTCACCCTGCGCGATCTGATCGAGCTGCTTGGTCAACTCCACCATCAGCGATTCGCGTTCGCCCGATACCACATCGTGCACCGTGCGCTCGCCGAATTGATTGCGCAGTCCGGTTTTGATGCGCTGCAACAGCAATTGCTGCGCACGCGCTTCATCGCCGCTCGTCGCGGTATAAAAACGCGCGGTGTCTTTGATACGCCATTTTGCATAGAAATCGACATCGAGCGGCTTTTTCTCGATCGTCAGAAATCGCTCGGCCGGCGCATCGAGCGTAATCAAGCGGCGATCGAATTTGCGCACGCTGTAGAACATTGGAAATTTCGCGTGCAAGCCGATTGGAATATCGTCATCAACCACTTCACCGAAGCGGAGCAAGACGCCGCGCTCGGTTTCGCTGATGATGTACAAACTATTGCCCAGCAGCACAACCACCGCCACTACTGCAGCCACAAACACCAATAATTTGTTATTCATTTAGCGCCCCTCCCGTACACGCGATGAGGTATCGCGCCGCACTGGCGGCAATGATTCCAACTGAATATCTGCGGCGCTCGTGGTCACCGCGCGCTCACCATTTTGTCGATCGAGCATTTTGTCGAGCGGCAGATACAGCATGTTATTGCTGCCTTGCGAATCGATAAGCACCTTATTGTTGCGGCTCAGCACATCCTGAATCGCATCGACGTACAGACGCTGACGCGTCACCTCAGGCGCCTTTTTGTATTCGGTCAGCAATTTTTCGAAGCGCGCCGCTTCACCCTCTGCGCGAGCGACGACTTGATCGCGATACGCGCTGGCCTCTTCAATTTGCCGCTGCGCACGACCGCGCGCTTCCGGCACCACACCATTCGCGTAAGTTTCCGCTTCGTTTTTCAAACGCTCGCGATCCTCTTTGGCGCGCGGCACATCGTTGAAGGCATCCTGCACTTGCGACGGCGCGTGCGCATCTTCGATATTCACCTTCGCCACTTGAATACCGGTTTGATAGGCCTCGAGATACTGCTGCAGACGCTGCTGCACATCGACAGCCACCTGCTCGCGACCGTCAGTAATAATGCGATCCATCACGGTGCCGCCCACCACATGACGCAACGAACTTTCCATCGCCTGCTCGAGACTGCCTTCGGGTTGTTTGACTTTGAGCAGATAGCTTTGCGGATCGGATATCAGATACTGCACCGACATCGAAATTTCGACGATATTTTCATCTTGCGTGAGCATGACCGAGCGATGCGTGGCCGATTGCAGCTTGGTGACATTCACTTTCATGACACGATCAATCAACGGCCAATTCCAGTGCAGACCCGGCTTCACCGTTTCGTGATATTTGCCGAGTCGCAGCACCACCGCGCGCTCTTGCTCATCGAGCTGATAAAGCGCAAACGACGCGTAAACCACCACGGCGACGATACCGGCAAGCAACGCAACACCGCCGAAATCACCGCTGCTGCCGCCGGAGGATTTTTTCCCGCCGCCGAACAATCCATTGATTTTTTCCTGAAACTTCTTCAGCGCCTCATCGAGATCGGGAGGGCCCTGATCGCCACCACCCCAAGGATCTTTGGGCTTGTTGCCGCCCGGCTCATTCCACGCCATAACAGTCTCCGGCTTCAGAGTCGAAATGCATTAATTAGATGCGCAGGATCGCGCGGGGTCGCAGTCTATCAAGTTGAGTTGTGGGCTAAAAGAAATTAACGCAGTAAAACTTTCACCGCATCAAAAGTACCTTCAATGCGCAGACAGTGCGCTCGCGTCGAGATTTTCCGCACGCAACAAACGCAGCCAATCCTGCTCCGGTAATTTCACATCGAGCAATGAACAGCCGTCCTCGCGCATGGTTTCCGCGACTACGGCTCCGGCCGCATAGAGCCGCGAACGCAAACGCCCCATACGGCTATCGAGCACGATGCGATCGCAGAACAGCTTGCGACCCAGCGCTTCGGCTAACGACTGCTCGATAAGTTCCAATCCCACGCGCTGTTGCGCCGAGACCCACACGCGCTGCGGCAAATCGTGTTCATCGCGATCGATGCGCGGCTCGCTGCCGGTCAAATCGATTTTATTGAACACATCGATGCGAGGGATCGCATCGGCGCCGATTTCTTCCAACACGGTGACGACATGCTTGATCGTTTCGTCGCGTTCGACGGCGGAACAATCGACCACGTGCAATAACAAATCGGCGTCGGCAACCTGTTCCAATGTCGCGCGAAAAGCCTCGACCAATTTATGCGGTAAATGCCGAATAAAACCGACGGTATCGGCAAACAATACCGATCCGATCGCAGGAATCGAGATGCGCCGCAAGGTGGGATCGAGTGTTGCGAATAATTGGTCGGCGGCGTAAACGTCGGCACGCGCCAGCGCATTGAACAGCGTTGATTTACCCGCATTGGTATAACCGACCAACGCGACCGTCGGCACTTCGGCGCGAGCGCGGGCGCGGCCCGCTTGTTTGCGCTGCACGCGAACTTTTTCGAGGCGCGAATTAATCGCCTTGATACGCTCGCGCAGCAAACGGCGGTCGGTTTCCAACTGCGTTTCACCGGGACCACGCAGACCGATACCGCCTTTCTGGCGCTCGAGGTGAGTCCAGCCGCGCACAAGCCGCGTCGACATGTGCTGCAATTGCGCCAGCTCGACCTGAAGCTTGCCTTCGTACGTGCGAGCGCGCTGCGCAAAAATATCGAGAATCAGACCGGTACGATCGAGCACGCGACATTTTAGCTCGCGCTCTAGATTGCGCTCCTGACTCGGGCGCAAGGCATGGTTGAACAGCACCAGCTCAGCTTCACAGGCCGCAACGGCGCTGCGAATTTCTTCGAGCTTGCCAGTACCGACGAAAAGATGGGGATCGGGGACAGCGCGCCTGCCCGTTACGGTGGCAACGGGCAATGCACCGGCAGAAATCGCCAGCTCCTCAAACTCCCGCAAATCTTCGCTTTCCGTGTGGCCGGTAAAATCGACATGCACCAGAACCACACGCTCGCCGGATTGGGGGCGCTCAAAGAGCAATGTTTAGATTCCTCTGCTGGAACCTCACTCGATGTCTTCGCCTTCCTCGCCGTCAGCCTGTGGATTCGCCATCGGCAAACGCACAACGCGGGAAGGTACAACGGTAGAGATGGCGTGCTTGTAGACCATCTGGCTGACAGTGTTCTTGAGCAGGACAACGAATTGATCGAACGACTCGATTTGACCTTGTAATTTGATGCCATTAACCAGGTAGATGGATACCGGGATACGCTCTTTGCGCAAAATGTTCAAATAAGGGTCTTGTAGCGTGTGCCCTTTTGACATTTGATTTCTCCTTTTTGTAATGCCCCAAATCGGGGAAAATGAATGATGGTGACTCTAGAGACCTGGAAGTACTGACAACATGTCGCCTCTCGGCGATTTTTTATCAGGCTGCTCGGCAACCACAGAACCGCCTCAACTACGACTCAAAACTGCCTCAGCGGTTCGATAAATATCGAAAAAAGCTTTACGAGTATAACGCAAGTCCATGCTTTAGATGGAGATGCTGCCTAGATATTTCAAGGCCGCCGCAGTGAGTGACAACCCCGCAACTTCCGTCCGCTCCTCTCCCGCCACGACACAATTGGTCACGCGCTGATCAGCATCGGTATAAAACCAGCATAGATCGGGCCAGCTCCGGAGCCAAGTCAGTTGGCGTTTGGCAAGCTGGCGCGTCGCGATCACGCCTCTTTCGATCATCTCGGCATAACTCACGCGCTGATCGAGGTAATCCCACGCCTGCCGATAGCCGACCGCGCGGATCGACGGCAGATCGGTATGCAAATCACCGCGCGCCTTGAGCGCCGCCACTTCGTCAATAAATCCGGCCTCCAGCATCGCGTCGAAACGCGTCGCAATACGCGCATGCAGCACCTTCCGATCCGCCGGCGCAACCGCCAACTGAATCCAACGAACAGACTCCGTCTCATCAGCACCCGGCTGCTGCGTCGTACCCTCCGCCTGCAACTGCGAGATGGGCACGCCGGTGAGACGATAAACCTCCAATGCACGTTGAATACGCTGCGAGTGCTGCGGATGGATCTTCGATGCGGCAACCGGATCGACGCGCGCCAGCTCTGCGTGGATGGCTGGCCAGCCCAACCGCTCCGCCTCGCGCGCGATTTCATCGCGCACCGCCGAGTTCGCCGACGGCATATCGGCGATACCCTCCAACAACACGCGAAAATACAGCATGGTTCCGCCGACGAGCAGCGGGATTCGCCCGCGCGCATGAATCTCGCCGATCAGGCGCAAGGCATCGCGCCGAAAATTCGCCGCCGAATAGGTTTGTGCCGGATCGAGAATATCGACGAGATGATGCGGCACCTGCGCGAGTTCTACCGGTGTCGGCTTCGCGGTGCCGATATCCATGCCGCGATACACCAACGCCGAATCGACGCTGATAATTTCACACGGATAATGTTTTGCGATCTCGAGCGCGAGCGCAGTTTTTCCCGACGCTGTAGGGCCCATCAAACAAATTGCAGTGATTGGATTCATATCGTTTTTCGCGGACGTTTTATTTCGTTGCGACCGCCTAGTCCCACGGGAGAAATTTAGCGGCCGCGCAAAAATAATTTGTCGAGTTCACCCATACTCAACTGCACCCACGTAGGCCGACCGTGATTGCATTGCCCGCTGCGCTCGGTTTCTTCCATATCGCGCAATAGCGCATTCATTTCGGCGATGCTGAGTTTACGATTCGCGCGCACCGAGCCGTGACACGCCATTGTCGCCAGAATTTCATTGCTGCACGCTTCGATACGCGCAGAGCTGCCGTGCTCCAGCAAATCGGCGAGCACATCGCGCACGAGTTGTTCGACGTCGCCATCGCGCAACAAAATCGGCACTTCGCGAATCAAAACGCTTTCCGGTCCCGCGCGTTCGAGCGTAATTCCAAACGACGCAAACTCCGCCGCGTTTTGTTCCGCACAATCGGCTTCGCGCGCACTGACCGCAACCGAACGCGGCACCAGCAATGGCTGCGAGCTAATACCCTCGCCATCGCGCGCGGTTTTCATGCGCTCATACGTAATGCGCTCATGCGCTGCGTGCATATCGACGAGCACCAAACCCTGCGCATTCTCCGCAAGAATATAAATACCCTGCAATTGCGCGAGCGCAAAACCCAGCGGTGGAATTTCACCATCTTGCGCTGGTATCAACGACGGCGATTCGGCATCGACCGAATACAAACCGCGATAGGCATTGAGCTGTTCGCGCACAGCGAAATTATTCGAAGCAAAACTATTTGAAGAAGATTGTGTGGATGGCGCATACGCAGGGGCAGCATGGCGCACAGGCAATTGCAGTGAAGATTGTTGCGACAATATTGGATTTAAAGCAGAGAATTCTTCTCGCGCAACCGTTTCGATCTGTGCCGCGGCTGCGTGCGGCCGCACCTCGGCGAGCGCGCGATGCAAGGTGCGAAAAATAAAATCATGCACACTGCGGCCTTCGCGAAAACGCACTTCATGCTTGGTCGGATGCACATTCACATCGACATTCATCGGATCGATTTCGAGATACAACACAAACGCGGGATGACGACCGTGATAGAGCACGTCCTGATACGCCTGACGCACAGCATGGCTCACCAACTTATCGCGCACCGCACGACCATTCACGTAAAAATATTGCAGATCAGCCTGACTACGCGAAAACGTGGGCAACGCCACCCAACCGTACAAACGCAAATCGCCAACACGATTATCGATCGCAACGACGTGCTCGATAAATTCGGGGCCGCACAACGCAGCGACACGCCGCTCTTTTTCTATTTCCGATTGCGCCGCGCGTAATTGCTGCACGACACGGCCATTGTGTTTAAGTTGAAAGGTGGTATCGAAACGACTCAGCGCTAACTTTTTTAACGTATCTTCGATATGACCGAATTCGGCTTTTTCCGCGCGCAAAAATTTTCGACGCGCAGGCGTATTGAAAAATAAATCGCGCACCTCGACCGTTGTGCCGCGTGGATGCGGCGCCGGCTCGATCGTCACCGCCATATCGCGGCCTTCGCAGCGCGCGCACCAACCTTCGCCTGCGCTGTCGTTCGGGTTTGATGTAATCGCGAGGCGCGATACCGAACTGATACTCGCGAGTGCTTCGCCGCGAAAACCCAAACTCGCCACGCATTCGAGATCTTCGAGCTCGGTGATTTTGCTCGTCGCGTGACGCGCGAGCGATAGCGGCAAATCGTCGCGATCGATACCGCAGCCATCATCGCGCACACGAATTAAATTCACACCACCCGCATCGATATCGATTTCAATACGCGTCGCGCCCGAATCGAGACTATTTTCGAGCAATTCTTTAATGACGGATGCGGGGCGTTCGACCACCTCACCAGCAGCGATCTGGTTGGCGAGGCGTGGACTTAAAATTTGGATTTTTGGCGTCGTTTGGATTTTTGACATTGTCGCGCGAAAGCTCTGAGCGTTCGAAAGCACGCATCATAAACTGCAGATGGCGCGAACGTGGAATTTCTTCCGAGAGACTTCGTCCAAGAGATTTAGAGCGAACAGAAAAATTAAGGATTGCTGGCCAGCGTATCGCTGTCGCGCGCGCCACGACGCTTGGCGGCAAGATAGGTATTCGGCGGCGGATTGCGCGTGAAATAGCGATCGACACCCTTGAATATCGCGCTCGCCATCTGTTTTTGATAGTCGCGCGAACCGAGGCGACGCGCCTCTTTCGGATTCGAGATGAATCCCGTTTCAACCAAAATCGACGGAGTATCGGGCGATTTCAGCACCACGAAAGCCGCTTGTTCAACGTGCGGACTATGTAGCCGCGTGATGCCATCCATCGAGCGCAGCACATCGCGACCGATGGTCAGGCTCGAACTCATGGTTTCGGTCAGCGATAAATCGGCGAGGACTTTAACGAGATCATCGTCTTTACCCTCGACCGGCACACCGCCAATCGCATCGGCGTTGTTTTCGCTCTCGGCCAGAAACGCAGCCATCGTGCTGGTGGCACCGCGATTCGACAACGCGAAAACGGAGCCGCCTTCCGCACTTCGATCGGCGAACGAATCGGCGTGAATGGAAATCATCAGATCGGCCTGCGCTTTGCGCGCGAGATCGCGCCGCGTTTTGAGCGGCAGAAAAACATCGTTGTTGCGCGTGAGGACAGCTTTGTAACCGCGCTCACGATTGATCTGCGCCGCCAACTCGCGCGCGATCGCCAACGTCACGTGCTTCTCCTGCAATTTGCCCGCACCGATGGCACCGGGGTCATCGCCGCCATGGCCAGCGTCGATGGCGATGATGACATCGCGCTGACCGCCGGCATCAGCAGTTTTCACGGCGCGGGATTTAGCGGATTCGGCTTTGCTGATGTCGGATTTTGACTGTTCCGACTTAAGCGATTGCGATTCTGATGCTGCAGTGCGCGATGATTTATTGGCAGCGCCCTTGGCGGTTAAATCGATCGCCAATTGACCGGCGATAAGCTCAGCGCGCGGATTCAGTGCTTGCTCAAGTTCGAATACAAGGCGCAAATCGTTGCCATTACGAATGCCGCTGCGCAGCTTTTTCACCGGTGTATTGGCGAGCGGAATAGAGGCGATTGGCGTGTGCAGGCGCGTGTCGAGCAAATCGACCACGAGGCGCTCCGGGTTATGCAAACTGGAAACGTAATATTTGACCGGCGCACTCAGCGCCAGTGTGACGCGAAAGCCATCGTCACCATTGACGAGCGCCACGCCAGTCAGCGATTCGCCGGCATGAGCGGACGTCACCGGCAACGCACAGGCGACCAGCAAAACGATAAAGAGGCGGCGCAAAAGCGCAGATACAGAGAAAGCCTTAAGCATGGACTTAAGATTAACTCACAGCTTGCTGATATTCCTAATATTTTTAGCATCAAGCCGCTCTAATAGCAACTCGCCCACCCCGGTGATCGCAGCGATCTCGATGCCGCGCCCACCCTCAAGTGTTTGAATATTAAGCAAAACATCAGGATTGGGCAGAAATTCGCCACCGCGTTCGGGCCATTCCACTATGCACAGCGAGCCCGGCTGAAAGTAATCGCGAACGCCCATGAACTCCAATTCCTCCGGATCGCGCAGACGATAAAGGTCGAAGTGATAGGCGTTGAGATCGGGTAACGCATAAGGCTCGACGAGCGTATAGGTCGGGCTTTTGACCGCGCCGCTGACGCCGAGTGTTTGCAGCAGACCGCGCGTCAATGTGGTCTTTCCGGCACCGAGGTCGCCGCGCAAAAACAGGATCAAACCTCGGCTGCGCGCGATTTCGGCGGCGATGGGCGCCATCGCCGCACCGAGCGCAACGGTTGCGGCTTCATCGGCAAGCGTGAAACGTAAGGACTTACTCACGGCACTACTCTCACTCCCAGGACCACCCTGACTCACAGAACTGCTCTGGCTCACGGATTCAATAACTCACGCAAATGAGGAATGAGATCGGTGGCGAGCAGGCCGCGCTCGCCATTTTTTGCGGCAAGATCGGCTGCGCGACCGTGCAGGCAAACAGCGAGCGCTGCGGCGCGCGCAGGCACAAATCCCTGCGCGAGCAAACCGCCGGTAATACCGCTCAGCACATCGCCCATGCCCCCCGAGGCCATGCCAGGGTTGCCGTAATTGACGACGCCGATCCCCCCACTCGATGCGACCAAACTGCCCGCACCCTTCAAAATCACCGCACCACCATAACGCTGCTGCAATGCCGCAGCCGCCGCAAAACGATCGCACTGAATCTCTGCATTCGCGCAATTCAGCAAACGCGCCGCTTCACCGGGATGCGGCGTCAGCACCCACCAATCACAACGCGACGATTCGATGATCGAACCCTGCGCGAGCAAATTCAACGCATCGGCATCGACCGACAACGGCAGCGATTTTTCCTGCGCGCATTGCCACGCGCTGAACAGCATTTGCTCGCTCCATGCCGATTGCCCAAGTCCAGGACCAATGACAATCGCCGTTGCGCGATCGAGTAGTGGTTTCAACTCACCCAAACCATTTACGCCGTGCGCCATCACTTCCGGACAACGCGCAACGATCGCTGCGATATGTTCAGGACGTGTTGCGCACGACACCAATCCCGCGCCGGTCCGAGCAGCGGCTTGCGCTGCCATCGACACCGCGCCGGCCATGCCGTGATCGCCACCGATCACGACGACATGACCGAAATTGCCTTTGTGCGCAGTGCGCGGGCGCGGCGCAAGATCAGTCGCAAAATCTTCGAGCACAACGCGTGTGCACACCGACTTTTCGCGACCATAAATTTCTTCAGGAATTTGCAGCGAAGCGAATTCGATAGTGCCGCAATGATTTGCTGCGTCGCCGGTAAATAAACCGCGCTTTAATGCGATAAATGTGATCGTCGCAGTCGCTTGGACAGCGGCGCCGAGTACGCAACCGCTATCGCCGCACAAACCCGATGGAATATCAATGGCCAGTACCGGCAGCTTGCTTTGATTGATCGCCGCAATCGCTTCGCCAAAAGGCGATTTCACCGCTCCGCCCAGTCCAGTGCCGAGCAACGCATCGACAATCACACCGGATTTGGGAAGCTGTCCGCTAAAGCGTTCAATAGCGACACCTGCGTCGAGCGCAAAATGCTTGGCCAATAAGGCATCACCGCGAATTTTTGTCGCATCGCCCACCTGCCACACTGTCACCGGCAAATTGCGCTGCGCTGCCAATGCCGCGACGATGAAACCATCGCCACCGTTATTGCCGGTACCGCAAAACACGTACAAATGCTCGAAACTCGGCCAGCGCAGCAATAGATCATCGAATGCGGCTTTTCCCGCACGCTTCATCAACTGAATACCGGGAATACCGTATTCATCGATGGCGATGCGATCGAACGCGCGCACTTGCGCGGACGTGTACAAATTTTTGGGCAGAGTTTGCATCGATGTGCCGTCTTGTTTGTGCTTGCCGTCAGATTAATGCGTTAAGCGTCGCGGCATTCTGGCAGAATTACCACCGAATTCCCTAGCCCCGCCCATATTTTCGTGGATATGTTTCGCATGACCGACCAACGCACCATTGCCACCGATTACGGCGCACTCGTCGCCGATATTCGGCGTTGGGGCGAGGAATTGGGTTTTCAGCAGATCGCGATCACCGATACCGATCTCTCGCAGCACAGCCCGCATTTGCAGAATTGGCTGCGCGATAATTTCCACGGCGAAATGGCGTATATGGCCGACCACGGCGCGATGCGTTGGACACCGGAAGAATTATTGCCGGGCACCGTGCGCGTGATTTCCGCACGCATGGATTATTTGCCCCGCGATGACGACCCGCAAACAATTCTCGACGATCCCAATCGCGCCTATATTTCGCGTTATGCACTCGGGCGCGATTACCACAAAGTCATGCGAAAAAAATTGGCGGCGCTCGCTGAAAAAATTAATGCCATCGCAGGCCCGCATCATTTCCGCGCCCTTGTCGATAGCGCACCGGTGCTCGAACGCGGCCTCGCACAAAAAGCGGGACTCGGCTGGATCGGCAAGAACACGATGCTTATCAACAGCAAAGCCGGCTCGTGGTTTTTTCTCGGCGAAATTTATACAAACCTGCCGCTACCGATCGACCCGCCGCAACTCACTGAACATTGCGGCAGCTGCACTGCGTGCATGGATATTTGCCCCACACAGGCAATCGTCGCGCCGCATCGCGTCGATGCACGCCGTTGTATTTCGTATTTAACGATTGAATTGAAAGGCAGCATTCCCGAAGAATTTCGCCGCGCGATTGGCAATCGCATTTACGGCTGCGACGACTGCCAACTCGTGTGTCCGTGGAATAAATTTTCGGAAGAAAGCAACGAACCCGATTTCGCAATTCGCCACTCGCTCGACAACATTTCACTCGTCGATGCGTTTATGTGGAGCGAGCAAGAGTTTCTCGATAAAACTGCTGGCTCGCCGATTCGTAGAATCGGTTATGAACGCTGGCTGAGAAATATTGCGGTGGCGCTGGGGAATGCGCCGCATACTGAAGAAGTGATGAAGGCATTGCTCGCGACGCGCGAGCATCCATCGGAGCTTGTGCGCGAACATGTGGAATGGGCGATTGAGATACAAAACAATCGCCACCCAAAAAAATAATTACGCGCCCACCCGCAAAAAATGCTCACGATAATATTTCAACTCCGCAATCGACTCGCGAATATCATCGAGCGCCAAATGCGTGGAGCCTTTTTTGAAGCCGTCGTTTAAATCCGGACGCCAGCGTTTCATCAATTCTTTGAGCGTGCTGACATCGAGATTGCGGTAGTGGAAGAAGCGTTCGAGTGCGGGCATTTCGCGCGCGAGGAAACGGCGATCCTGGCAGATGCTGTTGCCGCACATCGGCGATTTTCCCACCGGTACATATTTTTGCAGAAAATCGATCGTCGCTTTTTCCGCGGCGGCCAAATCAAATTGACTGTCGAGCACACGTTGCGTCAAACCCGATTGGCCGTGCTGACGCGTATTCCATTCGTCCATGCCTGTCATGACCGCCTCGTTCCAATGCACGGCAATGACCGGGCCTTCGGCAAGCGTATTCAGATTGCTGTCGGTGACGATGGTGGCGATTTCTATGATGTGATCGCGGTCGGTGTCGAGACCGGTCATTTCGAGGTCGATCCAGATCAGGTTCAAGTCGTTGCTCATACAAATTCCAGTGAACGCAGGAGGGATTGAGAGATGCGATTTGCAAAGCAAAACGCCGATGACGTGGATTGTAGCAAACCGCTTCGGCGATAATGCGCAACGCTTTTCCTCAAAATGATTGAGTACAGCTTGGCCAAACGCAAATTAACGCATCAACAAACCGCACGCGTACGCAACCATCAGCGTGCGCGCGTCGAGCGTTCCGAGCATTCGCAGGAAACCGACGATAGCAATCTCGGCCCCGAGCAGCCCGGTTTGGTTATTGCGCATTACGGTCGGTCGGTCGATGTGGAAGCGCTCGAAGGCGAGTTACGCGGCACACTGCACCGCTGTCATTTGCGCGCCAACCTCGACGCACTAGCCTCGGGTGATCGCGTGGTGTGGCGGCCCGGTACGAATATTTCGGAGAGCGGCACCGCTCAAAATGGTGTGATCGTCGCAGGCTTGCCGCGGCATTCATTACTCGCGCGCCCTGATGTGCATTTGCACACACCGAAACCTGTTGCCGCGAATGTCGATCGCATCGTTATCGTCATCGCACCCGAACCGCAGCCGTTCGCGAATTTGATCGATCGCTATCTCATCGCTGCCGAAGCGGTGGAGATAACACCGCTGCTGGTACTGAATAAAAGCGATTTACTGGAGCGCAATGAAAAGCGCGCCGAGATCGATGCACTGTTCGCACAATATCGCGCGATCGGTTACACCACGTTGCAGGCGTCGACACACAGCGAGCACGGGCTCGATGCACTGCGCGCGCAATTGCACGATCACACCAGCGTGTTCGTCGGCCAATCGGGTGTCGGCAAATCATCGCTGATTAACGCGTTAATTCCTGGCATCGATATTCGCGTCGGCGAGTTGTCGAGTGCAGAAAGCAAAGGCCGCCACACCACCACGACATCGCGTCTGTTTCACTTACCCACGGGTGGCGATCTGATCGACTCACCGGGCATTCGCGAATTCGGACTCGACAATCTCGATCGCGCGCAAATCGAACAGGGTTTTATCGAGTTTCGCGAATGGCTTGGCCAATGCCGTTTTCGCGATTGCAGCCATCAGCACGAACCCGGATGCGCTTTGCAGACAGCACTGAATGAGGGGCGTATCAGCACGGCGCGCATGCAAAGTTTTATGTCGATCCTCAGCCAGATCGAGTAGTCGCAAAAGCCCCATGAACGGCAAATTCCTGCCCAGCCACCACGGACACAAACGCATCGCCAAAAACGCGGCTATGCTTCGCTGCAACGCAAATAATTAATGACTCGCTATGGCAGCACCCGCACGGCAACCACGCAATCAGGCTGAATGGTTGAAATACCTTGAGCCCATGCAACCACCGATCAATCCGGAGGTGCGCGCCGCCGCCCTCGAATTATTTGCAGCGGGCGCCAACGCCGTCGAATTAGCCACGCAATTGGAACGCGACCCCGCGCTGGTATTCCTATTATTTCGCGAGGCCAATCGCGCACTCGCGCGCTACGATCGCGAAGCGCACACGCTCGAACACGCCGTAGGTTTACTCGGCGCCGGGCGCATGCAAAAAATTTTCGACGAGGCGGTTCCGCTCGATCCGCAACATCCGCGTGCCGATGCTTATCGGCAAGCCCTGCTGCGCAGCCAACACGCCGCAGCGCAGGCAAAACTGTGGGCGGAGGGCAGCGGTTTATGGCCGGCGGAAGAGGTTTTCTGGTCGGCATTGCTCGCCGCCGCACCGCTGTGGCTGCTGACGCTCGAAGCGGGCGATGCGCTCGAAACGCTCGGCAAATTGCGCGCGGAACAAGGTGCCGTCAGCAAACGACAGACCATCGCGGCGCTGGGTTGCGATACGCAGGCATTGGGCGCAACCCTCAGT